>JAEUHE010000063.1 GCA_016793885.1 Verrucomicrobiales bacterium | reverse complement strand
TGGAGAAGACTTTTGGACAAAATTGTTTCTCCACTTCCCAACTGCAATGCAGTTGGAAGGCTCGAACCCAACTGGCTAAACCTAGGGGCATCTCCATGAGCGAACGCGACTCCAACTGCATGGATTGGGCTTTAGGCGGATGCGGCCACGAAGCAAGTTCGCGCGCCGAACCTGCTGAAGCAGGAACTCCATACTCCGAGCGGCATTCCCCGTACGGAGTTCCGCCGTTAGATAGTTCCCCGCCTCACCCGGAAATAATCACCCCCAGCCCGAACCTGCTCACGGCAAGGAGCTTCGACAGCACGCCGAGGACATGACGGTTTTCGGACAGAGCCCAGACGCCGACAGCCGCTCCGCCTAGCTTCGGTTTCCCGCTGGCGTCCCTGCCCTTCTTCGCGCCTTCACCATTGTTTCGCTCGCCTTTTGCGCCCCTTTTTGATGTAGTATGGTTCAAGTAATAGCCATCGAGATTCCCGAGCCGAGACTTGACCAACGGGGATCAGGTGCATTCAAGAACGATGCTGTGGTCAAGGTAGTGAGTCTTATGAAATCTGCCCTTTCTCGCGCGGTTGGGATGATCGCCATTCTCCTCGGAGGACTTTGCCAAGCCGCCCTAGCCCAGCAGGTCAACCCGCTCCGACTTCAGGTGGTAGGACTAGAAGCCGGGATCTTCCGCTTCCGCGTTGAGGGTGAGGATGGCCAGCACTGTATCATTCAGGCTTCGGAAGATCTCTTGAACTGGATGCGAGTGGACGCTCTGACTCTCGCTGGCGGCACGGCCGAAACCGACCAGCCCACGGATCTGCCTCAGCAGTTCTTCCGCGCTCTGGAACAGGCCCCGGTCAGCCTGAGTCCGAATGGCGTGACCATTTTCCCGGGGGATGGTGTCTTTCTCGAGGTGAATGACACCTGGGGAACCCGCTGGATCTTTACGGTCAATGGCATCACGAATGGGAACGCCTCGGTGGGAACCATTCTCCCCAGCCCACTGAACCCGGCCCGCGTGTTCTTCTCCGCCCCCCTGGTCGGGACAATTGCTGAGGTCACAGTATGCGCGACCGATCCGGACGACGCTTCCCGTCAAGTATGCGGGGTCATTCGCATCGCGCGCGGAACCGCTCAGCTGCAAGTCCAACCCGCTTCACAGCTCATCGGGTTAGGAGGACAGCGGGTCTTCCAGGCGGGAGCCTCCCTTCCCGGCAGCGCATTGATTCCCCTCCAACGAGTCTATTGGAAGGTCAATGGCGTTCTAGGAGGATCGGAGGAATTCGGGACGGTGAATTTCGCAGGTCAATACCGCGCGCCTAAAACCATGCCAGCGGTGCTTCCGGCGACAATCCGAGTCGGTTTCTCGCTGACACCCGAAGGACCCGTGCAGGCGTCGGCCCAGATTTCACTGGCCGAGCTGGCGTTGACCCCCGCCAAGATCGTTTCGATTCAAACCGGCCCAGCCGGCGTGGTGAGTGCAACACTGCTCAAATCGGACGGATCTGCCCTTCCACTCGGCCCCGCCGATGTCACCTTCCGCGCCGGAAACCCTAAAGCGGCATCCGTGGATGCCAACGGAGCAGTCACGATTGGCGAGCGTTACGGTGTTTCGGTAATCGAGGCAGCGCACAATGTGCTGGGAGTCAGCGATACGACGGTGGTCGAATCCCGAGCCGATGTTCACGTCCGGGTTCAGGAACTCAAGCTGCGCACAGATGATGAGATCAACCTGATGCGCTTCAATGGGAGCACGCTGCCCGCCATCCGCGAGATCGAAGTCACCCGACCTGGCGTGATGTTCAACCTCATCCCACAGTTCTTTCCGTTTCGCGGCCGGGTCAGCTTGTTCGTAAACAGGTTTGCCAATGCCGGCGGCGCGGCGGTGAGTTTGGTGGGCGATGCCACGAACATCATCTCGTACCTCGAAGGTGGCCGAACCCCTCAAACCCAAGGGATCGTGGCCAGCCTCGAGGAGCGAAGCGGGTTCGTCGAAATCGGAAACAAACCGGGAACCGGCGTGATCACCGTTAAATATGACGATGGAGTGATTCAACGCCAGGCGTCCGCCAATGTCACCTTCACCCGACTTAAGCTGAACGCCGTTATCTCCGGCTCGGCCACGGGCAAAACCAATGAGGCGTACATCAGTGAATGGATCGAACTCGAAGTGGCCGTCTCCAACCCCAGCGGCGTAAGCAGTTTCATCGGGCGCACCCCCGTTCGCGTGCGCTTCGCCAGCGGCCAGAAGTTCTTGATCTCGCGCCCCTCGGAGGTCATCGCGCAAGGGCTTCAAGTTCTCCCCCTCCCCGAGGAACTGGTGGAAACCAGCGATATCACCATCGAGGCGCCGTCAGGATTTAGCACTCTCGGTTTCCCCAACCCGGAATTAGGACGATTGCACCTCCGCATCTCCCCGCGTGAGGTGGGAGCACAGAAGCTCATCGTCTCCATTCCCAATGACCCCGGAATCCCGCCAATAGAATTGCCGGTCCAGATTCTATTGCCCGAGCTGCAGATCCGTAAAGGCGCGCCGCCCACGCTCGTTCGAGACCGATTGGGTTACGGAGCAACCACCGGCTCGGTCGTGGTGGCCAACTCTTACATCGACCTCGCCATGGCCAAGGGGCCCTCGCCCGGCAGCCTCCCCTTGTATCCCGACCGAATTTCGGGACCGTTGTTCTCCGAGCAAGATCCCCTGGTTTGGCGCATTCGAAAACCGGATGGCAGCACCTGGGAGTTGCCGGCCGACCTAGGCGTCCCTCTCATCCAGGCGAACGCGCGTAACAACTTTTCGGGGCATTTCCGTGAGCCGGGAACTCACCTCGTCAGCCTGGGACTCTCGCGACGATCCGAGATTCGAACGGCAGACCTCCCCATTCAAGTGGTGAGTCCTGCTTCCTCAGGGACGCCGCTGGCCGATATCGCCACTGCTTCCAAGCTGCCCCTCAACTCGAGCAGCTCCCAGCCGATCCCGACCAGCGATCAACTCGGGGGAATCCAGATACTGGCTCCCACCTCGGGGGCCTGGGTGCCAAACACTCCCATCGATGTCCTGCTTCAGACGTACACTGGAGAAGGACTTCCCCGACGGTTGGGCAAAAAAGTAATCACTCAATCCCGCTCCAGCCTGGATCCCAACTCCGTCACACTCACGACCAACTATGTAATGGCAGGCGTGTGGTGCTACTATGTGCAGGGCCCTTCCCTCACCTTTCTGGATCCCGGCATCCCGAGCATCGGCCGCTTTGCCGGAGCTTCGCCGGCCATCCCCGATAGCAATGGACTCATCCAGTTTCAGCTGCTTCCCCAGCCCACCCCCGACGCCGATCTGGTGGTGGTCTTTATCCCAACCGTCTTCACGCTGGCGCGGGGGGATCTCGCCAGCGAAGCGAACCTGAGGGTCGAAACCATCCAGATGGTAGACGGCCAGCGAGTGGGTGGGACCTACACGGAGATCGGCATCACGGACTACACGCATGAACGCGATGACACCTTTCTGCGACAAGCGCTGATGCTACCCGGCCGAGGAATCGGCATCACGCCACGCTACATTCCAGTGGCTAGCCAGCGAGTCCGCGACGCGGTGTCCAACGGCATCCTGCCCTCCGAATCAGCCCACGCCGAGTTTCGCGTGGTTGGCACGGACGGATTCTTGAAAGCGCTGGGTTCGGCATTGCCCACCATCAACCTCGGCGAAGGTCTGCGGCTGGTGCGACAGACTCGCAATGGCTCTTCGCTGAGAGTCACCGTCGAAACGGATCCAGCCTACTTCACCACGGGGCGTTACGGGACGCGGGCGATTCACTTAAGCTTTCCCGACGGCCAAACGTTCCAGAGCGAAATCCAGCTAGTCGCCTACTCCCTTGAAACCCTCGCGGCCGACCACAATCTTCCACAAAACGCGGCCTACGCGTTCTCCACCCTGGACTCCTTCACCAATTCCAAGAAGGGAGTCCGCTTCCCGAAGGCGGCCGTGCCCTTCCGCATCCGACCTGTCGAGTTTAGCGTCCCCCTGCAGCTCTTCGACCTGGAGCTGCGGCCCTCGATCCACGCTTGCTGGGACGCCAACTTGAATGGAATTCCGGATCCGGCAGAAGACCTGAACCGCGATGGAATTTTCGACCAGCGGGACAATGGAAGCGGTGTCCCGTTTCGTGGAGTCCTGCCGGTAAACCCTCTGGTCGGCTTTCAACGCAGCCTCGATCCAGCAAACGGAACCATTCAGGTGCGTCAACTCGCCATCCAATTGTTTCCCGCGGCGACTGCCCAATTCTATGTGTTTGGCGATCACACCGACCACCGCCGGCTCGATCCCCAGTCGCTCCAACTGGGGGCCGAGAACAATCCCGACTTGGTGCCGGATTTCGTAAGCCGGACGGCGAACGGCGAGCTGCTTTTGGTCCGCTTGGGCTCCAATCTGATCGACGTCCTGCCGTTCACCGCCTACAACTCCGTGGCGCGGCCCCAGGAACAGCCGTCGACCCCAAGTCTCGCGTTCGACACTTTGAGGTCTTCACGGGATTTGACCTACGAGGCCTATGCCGCTGTGCAGGACAACGGCTCCCTGGGAACGGGGCCGTCGTCGGAATACGCGCAGGCTCCGGTAGCCGTTTACGTCGACCACGAGGCCAACGCCAGCGACTTCAATCGCGATCCGAGCTTCGTTGGGGACGCGGTGCCCCGATCTTTCTACGCCGGAATTCTGGACCAGGCGTTTCAACGGCACGCGGTGGGCTTCGTTGATTTTCCCGACTACCTTCCCTTGGGCCGCGATGGCCGGGTTCGACCCTATCAGCCAGTCCCCGGCCGAACCGCCACCGGAGTTGGCACCTTCGGAGTAGACCTCGACGCGGTCCTGTTTGATGCGGGTTACCTCACTGCGCCGCGAAAACCTTTCATCATTGATCAGACCTTGAATCTGTCCTTCCCGCTGCGGTTGGATGAATTACCGAACAGCGCAGCCCTGCTCGCAGTTCCGGTGGTCCGACGCGCCCTGGGCGGCTCCTCGCAGCTTTCCAACAACCAACTGGCCCCCGCCCTGGGCGGAACGTCTGGAGGCTTCCACAGCCTGAACCGCCGGGAGCCCGGCGCCTTTGCCATCGAGTCGCGCACGCCCGGCCAAGCGGTGCCGGGCCTGCACGCCGGCTACCTGCTTCATGACAAACCCGCCAATCTCATCGACCCCGATTTGGAGTATCAGCTGGACGACATCAGGGACGTGATCCTGGAGCGCGAGGGCGAGGCCGGTCAGGTTGCCGGGACAGGCCTGGCTCCCGAAAGCGCCAAACTGGGGAATTACCGCGTTCACAGCGTGATGGGCTTCGCGCAGAACGAAGATAAAAAAGCGCCCATCCGCACCGCGATTCGCTCGACCAGCCTTTTCAAGATCGATACCGACCCGCCGTTGGTTACCCCGAAAGATCGTCGAACGTTCAAAGTCAAACCCGCACTCCTCGTCCGAGAGTCGCCCTCGCAGACGGCGCCCGAGTTCAACCTCGTCGTCACCAGCCAAAGCTCCGGCAACGAGAAAACCATGAAGATCATCGCTGATACCGCCGTGGATCTCGCCGTGGATGTGACCTCCACCGTCATCCTGGCCGCGCTCACCGAAGGGGCTTACCTGGAGGCCTGCGAGGCCTCGATCGCCGACAAAGTCAAAAGCGCCGGAATCAATCTGGCCATGGGCATGATGGAAAGCGAATACGCCGAGCGTTACGGTCTCGACCAAAAGGCAGACGGAGTCAAATTCGTTAACCAGCTGTCCAACGAAGGCTTCGAAACCCCCATCCCCGGCATTTCCATCCAGGGACTAAAAGATATCGAGGTCTCTTCCGGACTTCCTGCCAGCGCCACACGGACCCAAAAGTTCCTATCTCCGGACTTCAAGGTGCAACAGCCCGTTAAGTTCAGCAGTTTTTGCGACCTGGTCGACAAGCCGATCTCCGCCTTCAAGGAGTGGGTGAAGTCCACTTACTCGGCCGAAACCTTCGGCGGCCTCGGCAGCGCGCAGGCGGTGGGAACGCGGTCCGTCAGCATCTGCATTCCGAAATCAGCGCAGCTGACCAACGGAACCTACAGCCTCTTTACCACCCTCTCGCGCGCCATCGACGTCTTGCCGGAGGAACCCTCGAGCGTCGAACTGACCGACCTTCCCTACCAAGCGGTCCTCGGAAGCTATCCGTATGCTGATGAAGTCAGTGACGAGGAACTCCTGCAACGTATCCAAGCCAAACTCAACGATCCGGACGCGGGTCAAGCCGCCCTGAGAATGCTCCGTGATATCGGACGCAAGTCGGTGTGGCGGGTGGCGAGATCCAACCTGTACCAAAGCTATAAGGTGCGCGCGTGGCGCCTGCCAGGAGTGGAGTTGATGATCGCTCCCGGACAGAACCTCGGGAATGGCACCATCATTGGCGACTTCGAGCTGACCCCGGGTGAGACGGAAATTCCTGTCTCCACGGGCGCTTCCGCAGTGGTGTCGCGCAGTAATGAGAATGCCGGGGCTCGGGCCCTGGTCCGCTCCGGCAGCCAGGAAGTCATCCTCCTGGATGCTGTCATCATGACGCCCGGGGTGCAGCCCTGACATCGCGCATTCAGTTGGAGGTTGAGTTCCGTGCCCCACCTCCTAAGCTCTGCTCATGGAAAGCAACCGACGCTACCAGCCCTGGAGTTGGCTTTTGAGCCTGGGGATCCTGTTCAGCAACATCGGTTTTTCCTCTGCCGCGGCAACCCCCGGATGGAATCCGTTTTTTGCTCCGACCCGACCGAGCCTGCCTCTTCCCCCTTCCCCGAGTGACCGATCGCCCATTGATACGTTCCTGCGCGCCGAGCGAGAGCAGCGGGGTTTAACGTCACAACCCGAGGCTTCCCGGGAAGTCTTGCTCCGCCGGGTCTTCATGGACTTGGTCGGGCTAAATCCCACGCCCGAGGAGCGTCAGGCCTTTCTGGCGGACGCATCCGCCAATGCCTACGACCAATTGGTGGACCGGTTGCTCGCCGATCCTCGTTACGGCGAACGCTGGGGCCGCCACTGGATGGATGTCTGGCGCTACAGCGACTGGGCCGGCTGGACCGATGGTGGCCAGGTTCGCGATTCCAAGCCGCACATCTGGAAATGGCGCGACTGGATCGTGGAATCCCTGAATGCCGACAAGCCCTACGATCGCATGGTGATCGAGATGCTGGCCGGTGATGAAGTGGCTCCCGAGGATCCCGACACGCTGCGGGCCACCGGCTTTCTAGTCCGGAATTACAAGATGCTCTCCCGAGAGCAATGGCTGGAAGACACGGTCAAGCACACGGCTCAAGCCTTTATGGGAGTCACAATGGGCTGCGCCAAATGCCACGACCATCTGTTCGATCCCATCAGCCAACGGGACTACTACAGCCTGCGAGCGATCTTTGAACCGCACCAGGTCCGAACCGACCGAGTTCCCGGCCAGCTCAACACGATCTCCAACGGTTTGGCCCGCGCCTACGATGCCATCCCGACCCCCACCTATGTGTTCCACAGGGGCGATGAACGTCAGCCGTTGACCAACGCTCCCATCGCGCCAGGCGTGCCGAGCGCACTGGGCGGGCGCTACCACGCTGAGCCGATCACACTCCCGCGCCCGGCGTCCCATCCCAATGATCGACCATTTGTGCTGACCGAGCTGCTGGCCGATGCCGCGCAACAAACAGTGTCGGCTCGGGATCGATTCCAGCAAGCCAAGTCCATCGGCACCAACAACGCCCATCGAGTGCGCGAACTCGAACTCAAGGCGCACGTGGCGGAACTCAGTGAGAAAGCGTTGCAAGCGGTGATTCAGGCCGAATGCGCCGCCACGGGGATGCCGCTTCCACCCGCACTGTCCCAGACTCCCAGGGCTCGGGATGATGCCGCTCGGGCCGCCTCCCAGGCTCAACGCCAACTCGCGGTGGCCGAAGCTGAACTCAAACTTCACCCTCTCCAGGTGAGTCTTCACGAGGCGGAAGCGCGCGAGCAGAGTGCGATCGAAGCCAAGGCTGCCGCCGACGGAGCCGAAGAAGCCAAACTCGCCTCGGCCAAGCAGGCCATGGAGAAGGCCATCCAGGCCCGGGAGGAAGCGAAGAAGAAGGCAGCCGAAGTGGAGACCCTGCTTGCGGCAGCGAAAGCTGAGGCCGCCAAGGAACCCAGCACGACGTTTACACCGCGCCCCACGGAGACCTTCCCGGCGACGACCAGCGGACGCCGACTCGGCTTCGCCAGATGGCTCACCGCCGCCGAGAACCCGCTGGCGGCTCGCGTCGCCGTAAATCACCTATGGCTCCGCCACTTCGGACGCGGTTTGGTTCCCTCTCCCTCGGACTTCGGCCGCAACGGTCGTCCCCCCACCCATCCCTTGCTGCTCGATTGGTTGGCGACCGAGTTGATCGCCAAAGGGTGGAGCATGAAATCCCTGCACCGTGAGATGGTTCTCAGCGCAGCCTATCGAATGAGCAGCGCGAGCGACGTCGCAAGCGCCAAGATCGATCCCGATAACCACTACCTCTGGCGAATGAACTCGCGTCGGCTGGAAGCCGAGGCCGTGCGAGACAATCTCCTCCACGTCGCCGGCACCCTCGACACCCAGTTCGGCGGCCCGGATATTGACCATAAGCTGGCCCTGAGTTCGCGACGCCGTTCCATCTACCTCCGACATGCCGCCGAGAAGCAGGCCGAGTTCCTCCAAATCTTCGATGGTCCGAGCGTCACCGAGTGCTACGAGCGTCACCCCAGCGTGATGCCGCAGCAGGCGTTGGCCTTGGCGAACAGCACCATGGCCATCGAGCAGGCCAAGATCCTGACACGTCGCCTCACCTCCGAAAGCAAGGGGGATGAACAGCGTTACGTGGAACGGGCGTTCGAACGAATGCTCGCGCGCCGCCCCACACCCGAAGAGCTGGACCAGTGTCTCGCGTTCCTCCGACCAAAGCCAACCCTGGCCACCGCGGACTCCCCAGCGCCTGCACGGCAAGCCGAACGGCTGATCCTGGTTCTCATTAACCACAACGACTTTGTGACCGTCCGCTAACCGGCACCATGAAACCCACCGATATCCGGCGCTGCCCAGGAATCTCTCGCCGCACGTTTCTCACCGACACGGGCATGGGGTTCACCGGCGTCGCCCTCTCTTCCCTCTTGGCCAGCCAAGGGTTCGGCCAGTCCCCGCTCGAAGCCGGCAAGGCTCCCGGTCGGGCAGGAGTAGGGCATCCTCATTTTCCCCCAAAGGCGAAGTCGGTGATCTGGATCTTCTTGTGCGGTGGCGTGAGCCATCTCGAAAGCTTCGATGTGAAGCCCGAGGTTACCAAATACGCCGGCAAGTCCATCAGCGAAACCCCTTACGCGAAGGTGCTGGCGAGCGAGCATCGCAACGTCATCGGGGGCAATCCGTCTCATGGAAATCGGAAAACCCTGATGCCTCTGCAAACCGGCTACCGCACCTACGGACAGAGCGGGCTGGTGGTTGGCGATTGGTTCCGTCACATCGGCGAGTGCGCCGACGATCTGGCAGTGGTCCGCTCGCTCTGGACCATCCACAACGATCACGGCGCCCAGCTCACCTGGCAAACGGGACGTCACCCTCGCGAGCTCGAGCACCCGACCTTGGGGTCGTGGGCCTGTTACGGGCTGGGAACAATGAATGAAAATCTGCCCGAGTATGTGGTGCTCGGAGTGCCTACGGGCGATTGCTGTGGCGGGGCCTTCACCTATGGCGGATCCTATCTGGGTCCGGAAAACGGAGGCGTGCGACTGAGCACAGATCCCAAGAACCCGCTGCCCTTCATTCGGCCGCCAGAGGGAAGCATCACGAGCGAAGAGCAATGGGAGAACTTGGGGTTGCTAGGCCGATTGAACCAGCTGGCCGGAATTGATTATCCAGACGATCCCCTGCTCCGCGCCCGCATCAAGGCCTACGAGCTGGCCTTCCAGATGCAGACCAGCGTTCCAGAAACGCTCCAACTCGATCGCGAGCCAGCTCACGTGCGCAGCCTCTACGGCCTTGACCAGAACGAGACGCGGCCCTTCGGGGAGCAATGCCTGGTCGCGCGCCGCTTGGTCGAACGCGGGGTTCGATTCGTCCAGCTCTTTCACGGCGGGGGCGGCGGCGGCGAATGGGATGCGCATTCCGAGATCAAGTCCAATCACACAAAGCTCTCGTCCCAAGTCGACCAGCCGATCGCCGGATTGCTCAAGGACCTCAAGCAACGCGGTCTGCTCGAAGATACCCTGGTAGTCTTTGGAACTGAATTTGGACGGTCACCCGGAGCGCAGGACTCGGGACGCGATCATCATCCGCAAGGCTTTTGCGCCTGGATGGCGGGTGGCGGTGTGAAAGGCGGCGTGCAGCATGGAGCCACCGATGAAATCGGCTTCCATGCCGTGGAGAATCGTCATTATGTGACCGACATCCATGCCACGACGCTCCGCTGTCTCGGCCTGGATTCCCATAAGCTGGAAATCCCCGGACGGCGAAGGCTCGAGCAGGATCACGGCGAGCCCATTACGGAGATCCTCACCTAATCACTTCAGCGGCATGCCTGGCTCAGGCTTGCCGTTGGTGGTCAGGATTTGGAAGTGATGCACTCCGGCGGCCAGCGGATGATCGCTGGTCCAGACAATCTGTCGATCCGGGGTCACTTCGACCATGGAGATCCCCTTATTGGCCGCATGACTGCCGATCACGGTGTTGCCATTGGCCAGCCGTTGTGACCCACAGGGATCCTTCAACAAACCTCCCACGTGGCTATTGTCCACCTTCCAGACGATTTCCCCTTGAATGTTCAACTCGGCCACCTTGTTGCCGTGGGTCAGGGACACGAGGGTGTTACCGTTGTCGAGACGGATGGCGGTGAAAGGCCAGTTCTCGGCTTTGCGTCCACCCAGCTCTTCAAAGTCGGTTTTGAACACGCGGACCACCTTGCCTTCCGGAGTATATTCTTTAACAGCGAAGGCCAGCAAATGAGGAACGAGGTAGTTGCCATTCTTGAGCTGGCGGGCCATGCGCGTCTGCATGTGGACATTGTCGGTCTCGGGCTGCAGCGGAACTTCCAACACGATCTCCCCTTTCGGGTTCACTTCCAGCAAGCGGGGCTTGACTCCCAACTCGGTGATGAGGGTGTTGCCGTTGTAGAGCCGCTGCGTGGTGCCAATCTCGCCATTCTCCTTGCTGCGCTGATAACTGAAGACGATTTGCTTATCGCGGGTAACCTCCTCCACCCGATCGCTGAAGGCCAGGAGAACATTGCCGTGAGGCAGCACGAACCCATCTCGCGACCCGCCCCGGTATTCCCACATCGGCTGGCCATCCTCGCCAATGATGGCGGTTTTCCCGCCCATGACGAGGTACGAGTGACGAATGGCCGAGACAGCGCCCGCGGGCGTCTCAGCCGATTGCACCCTAACCAGGCTCAGGCCCAAGGAGAGCAACACCAGCAGCGAGGAGAGAAAAGTGTGTTTCATGCGATGAAGGGATCATCAGCGAGAGCGGGGATGTTTGAAAAGTCCTTTCGGTCGTTCTCGGACGTTCATCCTTCCCTCGTTCCCCCCACCCCATGGGCCCAGACGGCCCACACTACATTGGCCGAACCCGCAGGATTCAGAGAAATAAGCCGAGGGTGCCGGCACCCCCGGAATTGCAAAAAAGGCAGCTCGACAACCTAGAAAGGTATCCCTAGTTTGCCTTGCCTAGGAAAAGGACCGCCATGAACTCCTATTTAGACTCCCCGCGCACTTATCTTCTGCAACTGGTGATCATGGTCGCTACGAGCACAGTCCCAGCCGCCCACGCCCAGGAAACGCCCCCCGCGAGAGTTCAGCCTCAACCCGCTTCCACAGTCACAGTCACAAACATGACTCTGAGTGTCCAAGGAACGCCGTTGATGGTGCGGCTCCAGGAAATCACGGGAATTGTGTATCCGGAGGACCTGGACCCTCAGCCACCCCAGCGTTCCCGGGGTATGCAGCTATTGCCCAGAGTGGAGCCGACTGCGCCAACCAGTGCTACCACCGCTGGCCCTACCTTCGTTCCGCTCGCGTTCCCCGGCACCGACAGCAAGATGACCTTTCTCCAGCGGCCGCCGAACCCACCGGGAATGTTGGACGAAGCCGCTACGCGGAGGCCTTCGGCTGGGAGGGTGTCAGAGGATTGCTTCTGAGTCCTGAGTGTCA
>JAEUHE010000062.1 GCA_016793885.1 Verrucomicrobiales bacterium | reverse complement strand
ACGAAGCCCGGTACGAGGCCGCACTCTTGAAAAAGCGTGGGCCAAAAACATCGGCGCCAACGCTCCAATCGAACTCACTTTCCGGTGAACAAAAAAACTAAAAACCCTTGCCGGAGTAACTCAGATGTCTGGGCTTTGAGGCGGAATCCCTTTGGGATTCTAACATTTGGTCGAAGAACTTGTGGGTAATGCTTAGGTCGTGCCACCGTGGTCCATAGGCGGCCATCGACCGTCTGGACGGCGAATGGCGAAGCAATTTTGGTGGAGTCGATGTCAGAGTTGCGCTATTCCTTAGGCATGTCCAGGAATCTGAGCGCCTTGTCGTTTCGCAAAGGACTCGACCAGAATGTCTTTGACCGAATGGTCAAAGCTGCTGAATCGACGGGCACCGCCGAGGTGGCTGACACCGTCCACCGGATGGGCGAGCATTCCCTCTTTGGCGACGCCGTGACCTTGGGGGCTGTTTCCTTCTACGATTTTCTGAAGAAGCAGAACGCCGGAAAGAAGGTTTTGCTCTGCAATGGCTCCGCTTGCCTCTGTGCAGGCACTCAGGCGGCCTTGCACGAGGAGGCAGCTCGACACTTTAAGCCCGAAGAAATCGGCCACATCTGCTGTCTGGGCCGTTGCCATCAGGGGGGCGCCTTTCAGTTTGCCGACCAGAATTACTCCGGTCAAACCGCGCAGCAACTGGCGACGCTTTTCCAGGGGGGAGCGGGAGACTCGCAGGATCGCTACGCGGTGGTATCGGATCTGACGCAGCCCCTTCTAACGGCTCCGTTTCCCGGAATCCCCGAGTATTTCGCTCCGCTGCACGCCTGGCTGAAGCGAAGTCCCGATGACTTGCTTACCGAGTTGCGCGATTCCAAGCTACGCGGACGAGGGGGGGCGGGTTTTCCGCTTCATTTGAAATGGCAATCGGCCCGTGAAGCCAAAGGGTCGGTGAAATACATTGTCTGCAATGCCGACGAAGGAGACCCGGGTGCCTATATCGACAAGTATTTGATGGAGCAACAGCCCCACTCGGTGCTCTTCGGTATGATGGTCGCCGGCTGGTTTGCCGGTGCGAAAGTGGGGGTGCTCTATATTCGGGCGGAGTATCCGGACTCGATCCGGCGCATGAACGCCGCGGTGCAGGAGCTGCGGGAGGCCGGATGGTTGGGCCGGAACATCCAGGGCTCAGGCTTCGAGTTTGATTTCAAAACGATCAAGGGAGCAGGAGCCTACATCTGCGGGGAGGAAACCGCGCTGCTGGCCAGCATCGAAGGACAGCGTCCGGAGGTGCGGGTACGCCCGCCGTTCCCGACTCAGGAGGGCTTGTTCCGAAAGCCCACCATTCTGAACAACGTGGAGACCTTCGCCAACCTGCGGGCCATTCTGTCGCTGGGTGGGAAGGCGTATGCGCGCATCGGAACGGAGCAGAGCAGCGGGCCGAAGTTGTTGTCGTTGGACAGCCATTTTCGTCGGCCTGGCATCTATGAAGTGGCGATGGGGACGCCCCTGTCCAAGGTGGTGTATCAGTTGGCGGACGGCTTCAAGAACCCGGTGAAGGCGGTGCAGGTGGGTGGGCCATTGGGTGGCTTGGTTCCGGTGGAGAAAATTGAATCGTTAACCGTGGACTTTGAGTCGTTCAAGAACGCGGGCTTTCTCCTGGGGCATGCTGGTGTGGTCAGCATTCCAACTTCCATGCCGATGATCGAGTACATCGAGCATTTGTTTCAATTTACTGCCGACGAGAGCTGTGGGAAATGCTTTCCGTGTCGGTTGGGTTCGACTCGCGGCCAGGAACTGATCGCTCGGGCTCGTGCAGGCCAGGGTCTGGTGGACCGGGAGCTAATCGACGATTTGCTGGAAACCATGGAGCAGACCTCGTTGTGCGCCTTGGGGGGCGGGGTGCCGCTGCCGATCAAGAACGCCCTGGCCTACTTCGCTGAGGAGCTGAAGCCCTTCTTTCAACCCTCCGCCCGCTAAGTTATGAACTTGCCCACTACTGAGAATCAAGCCTGGCTCGACGGCAAGGCCTACCCGTTGCAGCCGGGCGACACGATCCTTAGGTTTGCCGACCGACACCTCGGTCGCGGTCATGTCCCGACCCTCTGCGATGCCCCGCAGCTTGAGCCTTATGGGGCCTGTCGGGTTTGTTCCGTGGAAGTGGCGCTGCGCGCGGACGGGCCGACCCGCGTGGTGGCCGCCTGCCATACCCCCCTGTCCCCGGGGATGCACATCTATTCGGAGACCAAGAAGGTTCAGCGCTTGCGCCGGAACATCCTGGAGCTGGTATTGAGCGATCATCCCCCTGACTGCCTGACCTGCGAGGTCAACGGAAACTGCGAGCTGCAGACCGTGGCTGGCAAGGTGGGGGTGCGGCAGATCCGCTATCAGGGTGGAAAAAACCACCTCCATCAGCCCAAGGATCGGTCGCATGCCTACATGACCTCCGAGCTGGCCAAATGCATCAACTGTTCGCGGTGCGTGCGCGCCTGCGATGAGGTGCAGGGACAATTTGTTCTCAGCATGCACGGGCGGGGTTTCAACGCCCGGATCATCAAAGGTCTGGATACCAGCTTCAAGGATTCACCCTGCGTTTCCTGCGGGGCCTGCGCTCAGGCGTGTCCTACGTCCGCGATATCGGATATCTTCGCCTCGAAAGCGATTGAGGCCACTCGCAAGACCCGGACGGTTTGCACCTACTGCGGGGTCGGCTGCAACTTGAATGTGGCGACCAAGGGAGGTGAAATTCTGTCGATTCAAGCGCCCACGGACTCGGTGGTGAATCATTCCCACACCTGTCTCAAGGGGCGGTATGCGTTTCGTTTTGTGGGGCATCCGGATCGGCTGCGCAAGCCGCTGATTCGTCGGGACGGCGCGTTCCAAGAGACGACTTGGGAGGAGGCCTATGCCTATATCGCCGAGAACCTGAAGCGCATTCAGAGCGAACATGGCGGCAACGCCGTTGGGGGGATTTCTTCGGCGCGCTGCACCAATGAGGAGAACTACCTCATGCAGAAGTTCATTCGCACCGTATTTGGCACGAACAACATCGATGCCTGCGCGCGCGTGTGTCATTCGCCGACGGCCTGGGGCATGCAGAAGGCCTTCGGCACGGGAGCTGCGACCAACAGCGTCATCGATCTCCAATACACCGAGTGCATCCTGGTGATCGGCGCCAACCCGACCGAGGGACATCCGGTCACCGGCTCGAAGATCAAGCAGCGGGCCATGAAGGGCATTCCGCTCATCGTTGTGGATCCCCGGAAGATTGAGCTGGTGCCCTACGCCAAGCATCACCTGCAGCTACGCCCGGGCACGAACGTGGCCCTGCTGAACATGTTCGCCTACTACATCCTGGAAGCCGGGCTGGTGGATCAGGAGTTTGTGCAGAAGCGCTGCGAGAATTGGAGCGAGTTCGAAGCCGGGCTGCGGTCGTTGAACCTGGATGAACTGGAACGGATCCACGGAGTCGATCGGGAGCAGGTCAAAGCGGCTGCGATCGAGTATGCCAGCGCGGAGAGCGCCATGGCTTTTCACGGGTTGGGTGTGACGGAGCACAGCCACGGATCGAAGACGGTGATGACCATTGCCGACATCGCGATGATGACTGGCAATGTGGGGCGGCCGGGAGTGGGTGTTAATCCACTGCGCGGACAGAACAATGTTCAGGGTGCGGCCGACATGGGCTGCCAGCCTCACCAGGGTGCTGGTTACCTGGCAGTGAACGATCCGGTTCATCACAAACGGTTCGAGGAGTTTTACGGCGTGCATCTCTCGGATCAGATCGGCTGGAAGATCCCTCAGATGTATGACGCGGCGATCGATGGGCGGCTGAAAGCCATGTGGGTCATGGGGGAGGACTTGGTGCAGACCGATCCCAACACCGAACATGTCAAAAAGGCGTTGGGTTCACTGGAGTTTTTGGTGGTGCAGGAGCTGTTCATGACTCCCACCGCGGAGATGGCCCATGTGGTCTTGCCGGCGTCGTCGTTTTTGGAGAAGAGCGGCACCTTTACCAATGGTGAACGGCGCGTCCAGCGGGTGAATGCGGTGATGGCCCCGCTGGCCGGCACCAAGCCGGATGGGCAGATCATTGTGGATATCATGAACCGCATGGGCTTTCCCCAGCCGCCTTACACGCCGGACGGCATGCTCGCCGAAATCGCGCAGATCGTTCCCTTCTTCAAGGGGGCCACCTGGGAGGGCTTGAGCGATCAAGGCACTCAATGGCCGATTCAAGAGGGGTGTGTGGGAACGGACATTCTTCATGTCGAGAGTTTCAAGCGGGGTCTTGGGAAGTTTCACTTCTTTCCCTTTCAGGAGAGCCGCGAGATTGAGAAGCATCAGGATGAGTTTCCGTTCATTTTGACCACCGGCCGTTTGTTGGAGCATTACAACTGCGGGACGATGACACGGCGGACGAACAATGCGCTCATTGTGACTCAGGACCAGTTGGCGATTAACCCCGAGGACGCGGCTCGAAAGGGGATTGCGGATGGGGACATGGTGCGGATCTTCAGCGCGCGAGGGGAAGTTCGATTGCACGCGAAGCGATCCGATGAAGTGAAGCCCGGGGTGTTGTACTGCACCTTCCATTTCCCTGAGGTGCTGGTCAATACCGTCACGAGCAGCGAATGTGACCAGGACACGATGTGTCCGGAGTACAAGGTGGTCGCTGTGGACGTGGAGCCGGTGGGCTAGATTAGCTGCGTCTCGAGGCGCTTAATCTCATCGCGCAGCTTCTTGCCCACGCGAAGTTTGGCGATGTAGGCCTGGGTTGCGCTGACGCCCAGGGTTTTGGCCACCTTCTCGACGGGCCATTGTTTCAGGACGTAGCAGTCAAAAATCTGAAATTGGAGCGGCCGGACTTCCTGGCGCACCTTCGTCACCGCTCGTTCGAGCAGGGTGCGCTGCCATTCTCCCTCCCAGATCTCATCCAGGTTATTTCCGCTGGGGTCGGGAACGCGCTCCATCGTGCCGGTTCGGCGAGAGTCGTCTCCGCTGGTGGACGGCTTCTTGAGGTGCTTCTTTTGGGTGCGGAGCAGTTCAATAATCCGCCATTTGGTATTCTGCAGCAGCCAGCCTTTAAAGGAGCCCACCTTGGGATCGTATTGGAATTCGGCGAGCTTTTGTGTGACCGAGCGCATGGTCTCCTGAATGATGTCCTGGGCGTCGGCGTCGGAGAGCCCGTATTTCATCGCCACCCCATAAATGAGGTTGCGGTAGAGGTCGTAAAATTCCCGATGGCTGTCCTGGTCCTCGGGATCTTTGAGTCGTTCCAGTAGACTCGCCCGGGTTGGCAACGGATCGGTCCCAGCGCGCTTCATAGTAGCTGGGATGCTCTTCCTCCGGTCGATAGGAAGCAAGCCAAACATTCCGGTGGCGGAGGTGGCACCGAACCGGGAAGGGACGCCGAACCTGCTAAAGCAGCTTGATCTGGCGTTTCTCTTTGTCCAGGGCTTCGCCCAGGCTTTCGAAGCGTTTGCGGCGGCGTTCGATGATTTCCTTGTCGAGGCTTTGATCGTAAGCGACCGGGTAGACGCCATCGTAGCAGGCCATGCAAAACGAGGACTTGGGGTGGCCAGTGGCCTGGACCATGCCATCGAGGGAAAGATACGCCAGCGAGTCGGCATTCAGATACTTGCGAATCTCATCGATGCTGTAGTTCGCGGCCATGAGCTTGCGCCGATCCGGGAAATCGATGCCGTACACGCACGGGTTCATGTGCGGCGGGCAGCTGACGCGCACGTGCACCTCTTTGGCGCCGGCTTCCTTCAAGGTGTTGACCCGAGTTTTGCAGGTGGTGCCCCGGACGATGGAATCGTCCACAATCACCACTCGTTTGTCCTTCACCAACTCGGGAATCAAGTTCAGTTTGACCCGCACGTTGAAGTCACGAATGAGCTGGGATGGTTGCAGGAAACTGCGGCCCACGTAGTGGTTCCGGATGAAGGCGATTTCGTAGGGAATGCCTGATTCGAGCGAATAACCCAGGGCCGCGTAGTTTCCGCTGTCCGGCACCGGAACCACGATATCGGCTTCGACACCGCTTTCCCGGGCCAGTTGACGTCCCATGTCCACTCGGGCTTTGTAAACCGTTCGGTTGGCAAGAACACTGTCAGGACGGGCGAAATAGACGTATTCGAAGATGCAGAAGGCGCGCTGCGTATGCTCGGGGAAAGCTTTCAGGCTTTGGAGCCCCTTCTCGTTGATGATGACGATTTCACCGGGCTCTACATCCCGCACGAACTTGGCATGGATAAGGTCCAGGGCGCAGGTTTCACTGGCGAGAACATAGGCATCGTCCACTTTGCCAATGCACAGTGGGCGGAAACCGTAGGGGTCCCGAGCGCCCACCAGCTCATTCTCGGTCATGATGGCCAGGGAATAGGCACCTTCGATGCGGTGCAGGGTCTGCACCAGGGTGTTGAGCAGGTTGCCTCCGTCGGGCTGGGCCAGCAGGTGAAGGATGATTTCGCTGTCGACCGTGGTCTGAAAGATGGAGCCTTGCATCTCCAACTCCTCCCGCAGGGCGGCGGCGTTGGTCAGATTGCCGTTGTGCGCGATGGCGATCTGGCCACGGGCGCAATCAACCGTGAGAGGTTGGGCGTTCTTGAGCTGGGACGAGCCGGTGGTGGAATAGCGGGTGTGTCCCACCGCCATTTTTCCAACCAAGTCATGCAGAACCTCCCCGTTGAAGATCTGGGAGACCAATCCCATCCCTTTGTGGGTGCGGAACTGGCGGCCGTCCGACGCGACAATCCCGGCGCTCTCCTGTCCGCGGTGTTGAAGGGCGTAAAGCCCGTAATACGTCAACTCCGCAGCGTTGGGATGTCCGAAAATGCCAAAAACGCCACAATAATGCTTTGGGTAATTCTGCATGGTTCCGATGCAATGCCTTCGACGCCCTAGATCCAATCGGGATGCAGTCAGCGTGGCAAGCCTCAATCAGTTTCTAAGGGTGGAAAGTCTTCTGGAATCCCCTTGTCATCGGTCGGAATCTGATGATACACGCCCGAGTTCGGCTCCTGGACCTGAACTATAATTTGTAGTTAACCCTTCTGGCTCAACGCCCGATTAGATGGGGAGGAAGTGTCTTCGGCTGGAGGAGACGACTACGTAAACCTGTGCACCACTATTCTGTCGGACACCAGGGCTCTGGAGGAGGGTTGCTCGATGGCTGAAAAGTCATTCGGAACTCGGTGGAGGACTGTGCCTGGGCTCCCGTGGATGCTTGGCCTCGCCCTGGTCACGATCGTGGGTGCTCACCTCATGGCTTGGGTGAACACCTTTGGCCTGGCTGCCTCCATCCGAACCCAGCAGGAGCTTTTCGTAGGCCTTACGGATTATCAGGGCCTGCTGTCTGACCTGGATGAGAGCACCCGGGCGATCATGTTGGCTCCGGATCGGCCTGAGCTGAGGCGGAAAAAGAGCGAGGCGGTGGAGGCACTGCAACACCAGTTGGGGGTTTTGGCGGAACAGGCACCCATCCAGGGCCCGGTTCGCAAGGAGCTCATCGGGCTGGCCACCCATTTCCGCAAGAAATTGATCCCTCAGGCGGACCAGGTGCAGAAGCACGCGGCTGCTCCCGGACCTTTTGCCATGGAGCGTTTTCGCACCGAGTATGCGGAGGCCCGACTCCAACACGCCGAGAAGGTTGCTGAACTGCTGGAGGAGACCAGGCAGATGGCGGGTGAGTCCATCGCTTCCGGACAGCACCGGTTGTTGATGAGTGCTGGCTTCTTGCTGCTGCTGTGGAGCGGCGCGATGGCCTGGCTCGTGGCTCAGGTTCGTCTGCACCCGCAAGCTCCGGCTGTCGGGGCGCATGCAGTCGTCGCCTCGGCTGATGCAGCGCACGTGCCTGAGCATGCCCTGGCATCCAGCACGCCCCCGCACGATGCTCATGAGCTCCATTCGGAGTCCGCCGAACCCTCTGCGCTGGGAGTGGTGGCGGCTCCAGAGACTGCGATCACGCCCACCCCGGGCTTGGACCCCCTGTCGGTGGTGGACCCGACCGCGCCGCCGCCGCGGGAACCCGAACTGAGGGCCGAAGAGATCGCCTCGGTTCCTGCCATGCCTGCCGGTGCGGCCTCAGCCCACGAAACTGTTTCGCCAGTGGTAGCTGCCTCAACTCAGTCTGCGCCGATGAGTTCGGCCTCTGCTTCCGGTGGAGAAATGAGCCAGAGTCAGATCGCCGATTTACTGCGGCAGCCCGAGGCCCCTGCTTCGGCGGGTTTGCCGAGTGCTCCTGCGTCGGGAGCCACTCCGAGCACTGCTGCCAATGCCGCCAGCCTGACCACGCCACCGGTCGCTCCGGCTCCATCCGCACCTACTCCGACCGTCCTGCCTCCTGGCCCGGTGGATTTGGCCTCTTTGATGGGGGGAGCCGACGATTCAGCGGCACCCTCGGCCGTGGCTTCCGCAGAGCCGGCTGCGCCGGCCTCCCAACCTGCCCCTCCTTCGCCTGTTCCCGTCCCGTCCGTTGCGCCCCCCGTTGCGCCCCCCGTTGCGGCTGTGCTGGAGGCGGAGCGAACTTCAGTGACCCCAGCTCCCGTCCCGGTAACCTCAGCAGCGGCGCCCGTGCCGGTGGCACCGGCGAGTGAGCCAGCAGCCGTGGTGGCTGCGAGTCCAGCCCCGCTGCCTGATGTGCAGACCTTAATGAAAGGGGCATCGGCCATGACGACCGAGCAGCTCACCGCGATGCTGTTCGGCGTGGGACCGGCCGCCCCCCCGGCAAAGTCTCCCCCTAACTCCGCTCCTCCTACTCCTCAGCGGATTGCCCCTGCTGCTGCTCCTGCTGCTGCTCCTGCTGCTGCTCCTGCTGCTGTGGCTCCCGCGGCGGCCCCGGCAGTTCCTGCAGCTCCGCCTCGCACGATCACGGGGGCGGAAATGGCCACCTTGAAGCCGGGAGAGGATACCCCTGGAGTGGTGGATCTGAGCTTCTAAAGAGAGTTGAGCCAGGTTTTCCGGAGGGATAGGCTTGGGTCGTGGCACCATTCGACCTGACTCAGGCACCAACGACCGACCCGCTCTCAATCTATCGCTATCGTGATGGTCTCTATGCCACCGATTTGCTGGCGGCTGCCTTGGTGTGGCTGGACCTGTTCACCTGGCTGGAGACTCAGCCGAGCGACGTTCCTGGGATTTGCCGTCACTTCCAGATCCACGAGCGACCAACGGATGTGATGATCACCCTTTTCAAGGCGATGGGATTGCTGGAGGAGCGGGATCAGCGGATGCATCTGACTCCCGTGGCACGGGAGCATTTGGTCAAGACATCGCCCTGGTTCATCGGGCCCTATTATGGATCGATGAAGGATCGTCCGGTCACGAAGGATTACCTGACAGTGCTGCGCACCGGCAAGCCGGCCAATTGGGCCAGCCTTCAGGATCAGAGAGCCTGGGCGCAGGCCATGGAAGAGGAGGCCTTTGCGGGGCAGTTCACCGCGGCCATGGATTGTCGGGGAGTTTACCTGGGACCGGCGCTGGCCCGATCTGTGTCGCTGTCGGGCCAGCGCCGGCTCCTGGATGTGGCGGGCGGCTCGGGGATCTACGCCTGCAGCTTGGTGGCGGCGAATCCTGGCTTGTCCGGGGTGGTCTTGGAGAAGCCACCGGTCGATCGCATCGCGCGTCAGGGCATTCAAGCTCGGGGGTTCGGTGATCGGATTGAGGTGGTGGCGGGGGATATGTTTCAAGACCGGTGGCCGGCGGATGCCGATGTTCACCTCATCTCCAATGTGTTGCACGATTGGGATGTGCCGAAGGTTAGGCTTCTGCTGAGGAGGTCGGCCGAAGCGTTGCCCGCGCGGGGATTGCTCCTGATCCACGATGTGCATCTCAGCGCGGACAAGTCGGGGCCCTTGCCGGCAGCCGCTTACTCGGCGTTGTTGATGAACATCACCGAGGGTAAATGTTACTCCATTTCGGAGATGGCGGAGTTGCTTCGGGAGTCCGGTTTCGAAACCCCGGAGTTTCGGCCCACGGCAGCCGACCGAAGTGTGCTTGTCTGTCGGCGAGCCGGTTGACCCGGTGCTGACGGCCGAGGTTGCCCTCGCGGAGCGACGCAGGTTAGCCTTACAATCCGGTGGTTTGCCCCGCCCGGTGCTCCTTCTTGCTCATCACTTTGACTTTCACATCGTCAGGAAGCACCAGTGAATCGGCGGGCACACTCTGCATGAGAAAGACATTGGCTCCGATGGTGGAGCGGGCTCCCACCACGGTATCGCCGCCCATGATCGTGGCACCGGCATAGATGGTGACATCGTCTTCAACCGTGGGATGCCGTTTGATGCCGCGCAGCGCCTGGCCGCCGGAGAGGGAGCGTGCGATCAGAGAGACTCCCTGGTACAGCTTGACTCGATTGCCAATCTCGCAGGTTTCTCCGATGACCGTGCCGGTGCAATGATCGACAAAGAAATGGGTGCCGATTTTGGCTCCCGGGTGGATGTCCATCCCGGTGCGGCTGTGAGCCCATTCGGTCATGATGCGGGGGATGAGCGCCACGCTTTTGAGGTAGAGCTGATGGGCCAGTCGCTGGACCGCCACCGCCTCCATGAACGGATAGGCGACGATTACCTCTTCCTTGCTGAGTGCGGCAGGGTCTCCTCGGTACGCGGCTTCGGCATCGGTTTGGAGCAATTCCCGGAGCTGTGGGAGAGACTGCAAGAACAGAGTGGCGGTTTCGTGGGCCGATTGGCGCAGGTCCTTCTTGTTCTGTCCCGGCGGTGGGGAATACTCGAAGCTCTTTCGAATTTCGTCCTCGAGCCGGCCCAAGACCGAGTCCATGAGCGCGGCGGTTCCGACCTTCAACTCGGAAGAGTGGAGCGGTTGATCATCAAAGAATCCGGGGAAGAGCAGGCGCAAAAGGTCGACGGTGATGTCCACCACCGAGGACTTCGAGGGCAGGTTCTTCCCGTCCAAGTGATTGATCCCTCCCGTCTTGGCGTAGGACTTGAGGAGTTCGTTCGTAAGGTCGGTGACCGTCACATTCACTGGAGGACTATTCCTGAGACGGATGGTGATGGCAAGGGCCGCGAAACCCCATCTCACCGGCGGGTTAAGGCCGGCAGGCGCTGACCCCTTGGGCGCTACTCTTGGAGCAGGGCTTCGGCGTGCTGGCGCGCGGCATTGGATTGGCCGCCTAGCATTCGGGCCAGTTCGGTGACTCGAGCTGGTCGGTCGAGGCGGTCGATGGCGCTCCACGTCCGTCCGTTCTTGACGCATTTGCTGACAACGTAGTGCGCTCTGGCTGAGGCGGCGACCGGAGCGAGGTGAGTGATGCAGAGGACCTGGCGATCCTTGGCGATCTGCGACATTTTGAGGCCGACCACCTGGGCGGTTTCGCCGCCGACATTGGCATCAACCTCGTCGAAGACCAGGACGGGCACATCGTCCCGGGCAGCCAGCACGGTTTTGATCGCCAGCATCACCCGGGCCATCTCGCCTGAGGAAGCGATCTGGCGAAGCGGGTGTTGAGGCTCGCCTGGGTTGGGGGCGAACAGGAATTCCAATTCATCCAGGCCCTGCCCGCGAAAGGCGGATTGGACCTCCTTGCCGGGAGTCTGGGTTTGGAGAGTGACCGCGAACTGGCTTTGGCGGAAGCCCAGCTCGTTTAATTGCTTGCTGATCTCCTTGGCCAGTTTGGGCGCCACTTTGCGCCGTTGTCCGGAAAGCTCCTGGCCTGCTTGCCAAAGCTTGGTCTCGACGCGCGCCATCTCGGCCCTGATCCGGGCGACCTCAGCCTCTCGGCCTTCGAGCTTTCGAAGCTTCTCGGCGGCGGTTTCGCCGAACGCGATTACTTCGTCGACCGTGCCGCCATATTTTCGCTTCAGGGATTGGATCAGGCCGATCCGCTCCTCCAATTCAGCCAGCTGTTGGGGATCCACCTCGAGGCGGTCGGCATAGCGGGACAGCGCGGTGGAGAGTTCTTGGAGGGATTGGCTGGCCTGCTCGTGGATGACCAGCAGTTCCTGAGCTTGCGGATCGAGCCGTTGAAATTCCTGAAGCGTCCGGCCCAACTGGGCTGCGGCGGACAGCGCGGAGTTCTCGCCGTCGCTGAGCAGGTCGACGGCGGTGCGCGTGAGTTCGGTAAGCCGAGAGGCGTTGCTAGCCCTCTGGAAAGCCTCCTGAAGAGGTCCTTCCTCACCGGGCTGGAGGCGGGCTCCCTGGATTTCCTGAGCTTGAAAGCGGAGCAGGTCCAACTGTTGGGCGTAGGTGCGTTCGTCCACGGCCAGCTCCCCCAGCCCTTGTTTGAGGTGGTTTAGTTCCGACAGGAGATCGGCAAAGAGTTGACGCGGAACCTCCAGGTGGCCGAAGGCATCCAGCATGTTCAGCTGACGGCTGGTGCTGAGCAGGGATTGATGATCGTGCGGTCCGTGCATGTCCACCAGGGACTGGCCGAGGGTGCTGAGGGCGGCCAGCGTGGTCGGTGAACCGTTCACGAACTGCCGGTTGGTGCCATTGAGATGAAAGCTGCGCTTGATGACGAGTTGGTGCGACTCGCAAGGCTCCAGCCCATTCTCCTCCAGGAAAGCTGGGATGATCTTGCCCGCCGGCTCGAGGCTAAAGACGGCCTCGACCACGCAGAGTTCTTCTCCCGATCGGATGAGGCCGCGATCCGCCCGCTGACCCAGGATCAGGCTCAGGGCACCGATGATCACCGATTTGCCCGCTCCCGTTTCTCCGGTGATCACGTTGAGCCCAGATTCGAGCTCCAGACACAGGTCCGAGACCAGGGCCAGATTTTTGATCCGCAACGTCGCCAGCATGGGGACATGTTGGCGGTCACGACTGCCCTGGGCAAAGAAAATTTCTGGGCTCTTGTTCCCTCCGGGGGGGCGCTGGTAGGTTATTCGTCTATGGCGTTCAACTTGGTTTTCCTGGGATCCGGCACCTCGCAGGGGGTGCCCATTATCGGCAAGGAGTATCCGCCAGAGTTCTTGGCCAACCCCAAGAATCATCGCACTCGTCCCTCCATCTATGTTGAAACCGACCACGTCAAGCTGGTGGTGGATACCACTCCTGAGTTTCGAATCCAGTGTCTTCGGGAGGGGATTCGCCAGATTGATGCGGTGCTGGTGACGCATGCGCATGCGGATCATATCATGGGCATGGATGATTGTCGTCGCTTCTGCGCCATCAACGGCGATCAGCCGCTGCCCATTTATGCCAACGCCGCCACCCATCAGGTGCTGAAGCAGGTCTTTTTTTATGCCTTTCACGACGGCCCATGGCCGGGAGGATATTTTATCCCCAAGCCGATGGTGTTTGACGGTCCGTTCGAGGTGGGAGATCTCCGGGTGACCCCATTTGACCTGCCTCATGGGCGTTTCACCAGCACCGGGTTCCTTTTCGAGCAGGGGGGAATCAAGCGACTGGCCTACCTGAGCGATTGCAAAGAGGTCCCGTTGCCGGTGGTGGCAGCCATTGAAGGGGTTGAGGTGGCGGTCCTGGATGCGTTACGGTTTCAGCCCCATCCGACCCATATGTGTCTGGACGAGGCGTTGACCGCAGCCCGGCGGATCCGGGCGGGGCAAACCTACTTTACCCACCTGACCCACGATTACGATCACGATATCGCGCAGCAGGAGTTGCCCTCGGCCGTGGAGTTTGCCTATGATGGGCTCCGTGTCGAGTTGGGATAGCGGTTACCCCAGGACGGGGATCGGCTAACCGGCCTCCTCTCGGCCGACCATTAGCAACATGATCTCCATGATCTCCACAAAACCACCGGTGGCGTCTCGCTTCGTTCAAACTTTTCTGGGAGCTGCCGCTGCCTGCCTTGGGCTTTGCCTCCTGCTGGCTGCGCCAGTCGCCCAGGCCCGCGAGTCGGGCGAATCGGTTGTGGTGGTTTACAACCGCAACCTCAAGGAATCCAAAGAGGTCGCGGATTATTACGCGGAGCGACGTTCGGTTCCGGCGGACCAGGTCGTGGGATTGGATTTGCCCACGACCGAGACGATGACGCGGGACGAGTATCTCCAGCGCCTCCAGCGTCCGCTCTCCAAGGCGCTGCTTGATGCGAAGGTGTGGGATGATCTGCAGACCTTGAGCAATGGCCTGCAACAGCTGGGTAAATCCAAAATTCGCTATGCAGCACTCTGCTATGGCGTCCCGGTGAAAGTGCTGAACGACCCCAGCCTCAAGGAGGCCGGGGCTGAAAAAATTCCCGAGAACCTGCGTCGATCGGACTGTGCGGTCGACAGCCAGATGACATTGTTAGCCTGGGGTGACAAGGCTCCCTGGATCGGTGTGATTCCCAATCCCTTCTACGGGGTGACCAACGCGCTTTACATGCATCCCACCAACGGGATTCTCATGGTGTCGCGGCTGGATGGTCCTACCCCGGCCATCGCCAAGGGCTTGGTTGACAAAGCAATTCAGGCCGAGACCAATGGTCTCTGGGGGCGAGCTTACTTTGACGCTCGAGGGCTGACTAACGGTCCGTACGTGCACGGTGATGACTGGATCAAGACGGTGGCACAGGTCATGAAGCAGTTGGGTTTCGAAACGGTTCTCGACGAAACGCCGATCACGTTCACGAGCGGCTACCCGATGAGCCATGTGGCGTTTTATGCCGGGTGGTACGACGAGGCGGTCTCGGGTCCATTCACTCGCCCAGAGGTGGAGTTCATGCCCGGCGCCTTCGCGTATCATCTTCATTCCTTTAGCGCCCAGGTCGTTCGATCCGCCACCCAGCGCTGGGTCGGTCCGCTGCTGGCCAAGGGGGTTACCGCCACCATGGGTTGTGTGGAGGAGCCGTATTTGGGTGCCACCCCAGACTTGCCCGCCTTCTTCGGAAGATTTGTCTTCTTTGGCAACACGTTCGGAGAGGCGGCCTCCGCCTCGCAGAATTCGTTATCCTGGCAGATCACCTCGATTGGCGATCCTCTGTATCGACCTTTCTGGCAGCCCACGGATCAGTTGGAGAAACAGCTCCGCGCGCGCGGGAGCGATCTGGTTGCCTGGTCCAATCTGATGGAGGCGAATCAGAACTTGGCCGCCAACGCGGATCGGCAGCTGGTGATCAAGTTTTTGCAGAAGTCAGATTTTCGTCACAATCCCATTCTTCAGGAAAAGGTGGCAAACCTGTTCCTGGAGCAGAAACGGTTCAACCTCGCGGCCGAGACCTTCGAGGAAGTGCTCAAGACAGCGACTTCCCCCGGTCAGCGGGTTCGCGTGCTCTACGCCTTGGGCGACGTGCGTTCGACCTATGGTCCCGATCTCAAGGCTTACGAAGCGTATCTGCGCATCCTAAAAGAGAATCCGGATTATCCGGAGAAGGTAGTGGTTTATCAGAAGCTGGCTCCTCTGGCCCGTCGCTTGGGTAAACGCGAGGATGAGCAAGGATACAACCAAGACATCGGCAAGCTTCCCGCGAAGTTCAGCTCGGGCGCTTCGAAGTGAGGCCGCCACATGAGTGCCTCCGCCTCGTCGCTTCAGCGTTCGGATCGGGGTGGAGGCCCTCCTGGACGGCGCGGCTTGCGAAACGCGGTCAATCCGCACGAGCCTTACGCTTTCCTTTCGGAGTGTGAGCCGAGCGAGTCCGGCGCTCCGGCGCAAATCTGGACTGTGTTCCTCACCAACCGCGAATGTCCCTGGCGGTGCGTGATGTGCGATCTCTGGAAGAATACCCTGGAGCACTCCCTGGAGCCCGGTCTCATCCCTCTTCAGCTAGACCATGCCCTCGAGCGCCTCGGGTCGGCCCCTTCTGACCGACCTCGGGTTCTCAAGCTCTACAACAGTGGGAGCTTCTTTGACCCCCGTGCAATTCCGCCGGAGGACTACCCTGACCTAATTCGCCGTGCGCGCCAGTTCGAGCGTTTGATCGTGGAGTGTCACCCGGCCCTGGTGGGGGAGCGGCTGCTTCCCTTTTTGGAGTTGTTGCGGGTTCAGCAACCCCTCGGGGCAGGAGCGCCCGGTACCACCGTTCTGGAGGTGGCAATGGGCCTTGAGACCGCGCATCCCGAGGCGCTGGAAAGACTCAACAAGGGTATGACGGTTTTGGATTTTCAGGAGGCTTGCCGATTCCTGCGCCGGCACGGCGTGGCTATCCGGGTATTCCTTTTGTTGCATCCACCCTTCATTCCCAAGACGGAACAGGCGGCGTGGCTGGCGCGATCGGTTCAGGTGGCAGCGGAAGCTGGAGCCTCGGTGATCTCCTTGATCCCGCTCCGGGTCGACCGAGGAGCCCTGGAACCATTGGCCCGGGAGGGACTGGCGGCTGAGCCCGCGCTGGAGTCGATCGAAGTAGCGTTTGCAGCTTCCTTGGGGCAGGGGAATTGCCGGGTTTTTCTCGATCTCTGGGACCTGGAGCGCTTTTCGTCCTGCGCGGTCTGTTTTCCGACACGGCGAGCTCGGCTCCACGCCATGAACCTGGAGCAACGGGTGCTGCCTCGGCCGCTCTGCGCATCGTGTGGACTCAACCCGGATTGACGACGCCTTGTTGTTGAAAGCCTCCATTCCTGGTCCGTCGCTGAGCTGGTTCGGGAGGCCAGGCTGATGCCAACTCTGGATCTTCATCTGGAGGCGGATGTGGTCGTGCTGGGATCCGGCTTCGCTGGGAGCCTGGTCTCCTGCGCCTTGCGACGTCAGGGCCTTCGGGTGGCGATGATTGAGCGACAGCAGCATCCCCGCTTCGCCATTGGTGAGTCGTCGACACCTTTGACCAATCTGCTCTTGGAGGAATTTGCCCGGCGATACGATCTTCCGGAGTTGCTGCCTCTAGCCAAATGGGGTTCGTGGCAGCGGGACTGTTCGGAGGTTGCGTGCGGATTAAAGCGGGGATTCAGTTTCTATCAGCATGCCTGGGACCGGCCGTTTTCGGACACCTCTGACCATAGCCATCAGCTGCTGGTGGCGGCCAGCCCGCATGACGGAATCGCCGACACACATTGGTATCGGCCGGATTTCGACCTGCACCTTCTGCGGGCTGCGATCAGTCGAGGCGTCACATATAGGGATCGGACGGAGGTTCACCGGTTCATGCCTCCGCAGGACGGGATTGTTCGGCTGGAGGGCACACGAGACGGAGTCCCGTTGCGTGTGAACTGCCGGTTGGTCGTGGATGCCACCGGTTCTCGCGGCTGCCTGTCACGACTACTCGACTGTGGGGAAGCACGCTTTGAGGGCTATGCGCCCACCGAAACCGTGTTCGCCCATTTCCGCGGGGTGGGCAAGGTCGCCGAGCTGTCCGAATTTCAATCGGCCGAAACACCTCCGTATCCTCCGGACGATGCGGCCCTGCACCATGTGTTCGAGGGAGGCTGGATTTGGGTGCTGCCCTTCAACAATGGCATCACCAGCGCGGGGGCGGCTTTGCTGCCTGCCTGGGCAGACCGGGTCCGAGACGTCGCGGGTAAGCCCTGCTGGGATCGCTTGTTGGAGCACTTGCCCAGCGTTCGACGACAATTCGCCTCGGCGGAACCCGTCACACCCATGATGACCCAGAGTCCGATGCCGTATCTTTCCGCGCGGTGCCAGGGGCCCGGATGGGTGATGCTGCCCTCGGCGATGGGATTTGTGGATCCCTTGCTGTCCACCGGCTTCCCTTTGGTGCTGTTCGGCCTGAACCGACTGGTGGAGGCGGCCGCGGAACATTGGGGACGGGAAAGTTTGGAGCCTGCGTTGGCCAATGCCACACAGCGCAGCGTGGATGAGCTGCATCGTGTGTCTCGACTGGTCCGAGCGTTATATGGGGCCATGGGAGATTTCCCTCGGTTCGCCACCCTGACCCGATTGTATTTTGCCGCGGTGAGCTATGCGGAATCCGCTCGGCGGCTGGGACACCTTGATCTGGCGGGCGACTCATTTCTGTTGGGGAGCAATCCTGTCTTCGTCGCGGGAATGGACGAGTGTTTGCGGCTGTCGTCAACGCTTTCGGTCGAGGAGTTGGCGCGAAGGATTGATCAAGTGATCGCTCCGATTGACGTGGCAGGTCTGAGTCGGCGCGATCGCCGCAACTGGCTCCCCGTCGACACAGCGGATCTTTTCGCTGCAGCGGCCAAGCTGCGTTCCACGCCTGAGTTGTTGGAAGCGTCCCTGAGGCGTTCGGGTTTCTATCCAGAGGCGGATCCCCCTTTCGCCTCCCCTTCGTAATCGTAATCGTAATCGCCTCCTTCGCCTCTTTGTAGCGTGGGCCGTCTCGGCCCATGGGATGTGAGAGGAGGGAAAGGATGAGATGACATGCCCGCTGCGCTCGGGGCTGGGGAATCGTCCGACACGGACGACGCTACCATGTAGCGTGGGCCGTCTCGGCCCATGAGGTGGGAGAGGAGGGAAGGCTAGATCCAAAACTTTTTTGAAAGATTCTCCGGGCCGCCCCGAGTTAATCCTTGGATCTCTCATGGTCGTGTCTTCGGGAAAACCATATTCCCGAGCCTCGAACACATGGAAGTGCTGCAACAAGGGGGGAGATATCACCCTGACAACCAAACAACCTATTATGAAAAAAACTCTGTTAACTCGCGGGGTGGCCTGCCTTGGGCTAGGGGTAGCCGCCCTGGGCTTGCCTGTGACCACGACGTCGGTCTTGGGGGCTGACCCGGTCAATCACGGATTGGTCGCAGTGGGGCGTTTCCCAGCCGATCAATTTGATCAGCTGGGCGATAAAGTGGATACTTTGGGGGGATTCTTTAGCGGGATGGTACTGGATTCGGCCTCGGTCCGATACGAAGGATCATTGGTGACCGGTACGGTTCATGGCTTGACGGATCGAGGCTGGGCGGTGGGTGGGGGGGCGTTTACCTATGACTACCATCCTCGAGTTCAGACTTTTTCCTTCACGCTCAACCCTTACACCGGTCCTGGCCCTGTGGCGCAGGATCGAATCACGCTGGTCAACACCGCCTCCTTGGTTTTCTCGGCCAATGGGAGTCCGCTCACCGGTTATGATTCCTTGCAGCTTCCCGCACCGGCCATACCCACGTCCCCCGGCGACAGTCCCGGGCGTGGTCAGCCTTCCCTCGACTCGGAAGGCTTGGCGAAGGATCCTCAGGGCGGCTGGTTTGTGGCTGATGAGTATGGCCCGGTCATCCACCGGTTCAACGCCGCTGGCGAGCTGATCGGCACCTTCTTGCCGCCGGAAGCTTATTTGCCGAAACGTGGAAACTACCCCGCGACCCTCAATTGGACGGGTGCGAGTTCCGGGACCACTGGACGCCGTAATAATCGCGGCTTCGAGGGGCTCACCTTGACTCCCGATGGGAAGCGATTGGTGACCGTACTTCAGAGTCCCCTGGTTCAGGATGGAGGGAGAGCCAACAACAGCCAAAATTCTCGGGTGCTGCTGTTTGATATTGAGGTGGGATCGCCTACCTACGGCAAGCCCGTCGCCGAGTATGTCTATCCGCTGACGCTTCAAGGAAACGCTCAAGGCAATCGGCAGACCATTCTCAGTGAGGTTTTGGCGATCAACCACCAGACCTTTCTGGCCTCGGAACGTGATAGTTTGGGCTATGGATCTGGTGATACCAATGCCTGCACCTATAAGCGCATTGTGCTGTTCAGCACAGCCGATGCCTCCAACATCATCAACAGCGGCTATGATCTGGAACGTGGCGCACCTGGGATGAAGGCCCTTCCGACCAACAGTCTGCCTTCTAGTCTCAAGCCGGTGTCCAAGGTCGATTTGGTGGATCTGCTCAACCCGCAGGATCTGGCTCGATTTGGGCTCAACAATACCGCGTCCGACGCCAATTCGATGCCCGAAAAATGGGAGGGGCTTGGGCTCGTGCCTAAGAATGATCCAGCCGCGCCCGATGACTACTATCTGTTGATCGGGACGGACAACGATATCACCGCGTCATTGGTTTATCACAATGGTATCGTGGTGGCGACCAACGACTTTAATGTTGATACCTTCCTCTTTGCCTACCATGTGACTTTGCCTGGGGTCGGGGCCGCGGCCCCTCTCAACGGAGTGCCTACGCTGGCATTCACCGGTCCGAGCCAGCCGACTCTCTCAGCCCCGGCTCGCGTTGATTTGGAAGTCGAGGCCTACGATCAGGATGGACTAGTCCGGACTGTGGAATTTTATGAGGGTGCCACCAAGCTCGGCGAGGACACGACCTTCCCCTTCTCCCTGCGTCTGGAAGGCGTTCTTGCTGGAAATCATGCCTATCGCGCCGTGTGTCGCGACAACCTGGGTGCCAGCGGAGAGGCGGTCATCACGGTGAACGTCACCGCTGAGAACCTGCCTCCGCTCGTGCGCCTGATCGCCCCGGCCGATGCCTCCTACGCGGCGGCGGGCTCTACGGTTTCGCTCTCCGTCGACGCCTCTGATGCGGATGGGTATATCACTCGGGTCGAGTATCGAGTCGACGGGACCCTCGTGGGTTCTTCCGAGAAGGCTCCATACAGCCTGAGCTGGAGCAATGCGCCAGCTGGAGCCCATACCATCGGCGCGGTAGCCGTGGACAATCAGGGGGTGAGTCAGCTGAGCTCGTCGGTGCTGCTGAACGTTTTGCCGGGAAAAGTGACCTCGCCCTTGGCAACTGTGGCCGGGTCAAAGTTTCCAGAGTGGTCGGTCAAGTGGTGGCAATGGGCGCTGCGACAAGACTTCGATGCTCATCATCCGCTGAAGGATGAAGAAGGCGATGATGCGTCGCGTGGCCAAAGCGGCTCCGTCTGGTTCCTGGGCGGCGTGGTGAACGATTCGGGCAAGGTGACCCGCAAGGTTGTGGTGCCCGCGGGAAAGTATCTCTATTTTCCGCTGGTTAACGGCGAATGTTCGAATGTGGAAAATCCTCCGTTCGCGGGTGGGGAACTGGAGGAAACACTTCGCGCCTGCGCAGTGAAGTTTCCGAAAATCGACGTGTTTTGCACGATCGACGGCGTCGCGGTTCCGGGATTGGGTGGAAACCGGATCGTTTCTCCGCTGTTCTCCTTTGAGGCACCGGCGGTTAACTTCCTGGGCGTTCCTGGTCCTACGAACGGTGTGGCTGTCGACGAAGGCTACTATGCCATGCTCGAGCCGTTGACTCCGGGACAGCACACCCTGCAGTTTGGTGGCACCTTCGTTTACAACGACCCGGATCCCACCAAGTCATTCACCTTCCGGCAGGACATCACCTACGAGATCTCGGTTCTGCCTCCCTCGGTGGTGCCGCAGTCCCAGCCCATCGCCGGCAAGAGCTATGGGGAATGGGGTGCCGAGTGGTATAAGTGGGATCTGGGGAACCCGACCAATCGCGCTTCCAGCATCGATGCGACGGGAGCAAACATGCCTTATGGCCAACAGGGACCGGTCTGGTTCCTCGCCGGGTCAACCGTCGGCGGTGTGATCGAGCGCAACGTGGTCGTCCCAGCTGGGAAGCATGTCTTTTTCCCGGTCATCAACATCATCAACGATTACCCCTGTCCTGATGCTGGGTTCCAACCTGGACCCGGGCAAACACTGGAAGAGTTTCTCGCGGAGTTCGCCAAGGCGGTGATCGACACGACAAGGGACTTTTATCTGGAGATTGACGGGGTCGTGACCACGAACTCGGCTCCGTTCCGAGCGCGCAGTGCGCTCTTTGAATTCGTTGCCGACGCCACCTGGGCGGGCATTGATCCGTGCGCTGCCAATCGCCCGAATTCCAAGGGCGTGGCTGATGGTTATTGGGTGATGCTGGAGCCGTTGTCACCAGGGCTTCATACCATCCGCTTCAAAGCCAAGGATTTTATCCCGGGCAAGGATGCGGCTGGAAATGACGTTGAGTATCCATTCGGTGATCAGGACATCACTTACCACATCACGGTGCCGCCGACCGGAGTGTTGCCGCCTTATGTCGAGGTCGCGGGCAAGAGCCAGGCCGAGTGGAGCGGGGCATGGTGGCAGTGGGCGCTGAGCCAGGGGACTAACACCAGTCCGTTGCTCGATCGAAACGGGGCCAATGCCAATGTGCGCCAGCATGGGGATGTGTTTTTCCTCGCTGGATTGCTTGGTTACACGCTGGAGCCGTACACGGCGAGCCGGACGTTTACAGTGCCGGCGGGAAAGCATCTCTTCTTCCCGGTGCTGAATGGGGCGGCGGACAACATCGACGTGGTTCCGCCGGTCAGCGAACAGCAGCTGCGGGAGTGGGCCGCGTCGGGGTTTGACAGTTATCGGGACGTCTTTGCGACCATCGACGGAAATCCCGTGACCCTGCTGACGACCTATCGTCAGCGATCTCCCCTCAGCGCGCTGGTGCTGCCAACCGACAATGTGTTTCAACCCTTGAGCCCGGGATATCGCGACGGCGTCGTCATTGAAGATCAGGTCTCGGATGGCATCTGGGTGATGCTGAGTCCGCTCGCGCCGGGTGATCACACGATCACCTTCGGAGGCAAAAACACGTTTGGCTGGTCGCTGGCCGTCACGAACCGAATTCGGGTGGTGGGGCCGACCGTGGTCCCGGCGACCGAAACTTACCTGGGCAAGACCTATGGGGAATGGGGTGCTGCCTGGTGGCAATGGGCATGGTCTCTTCCTTTCGCCCAGAATCCGATCATGGACACCAATGGGACATCCGGGCATTTTAACCAGAGCGGGGATGTCTGGTTCCTGGCCGGAACTTCCGGCGCGACCGTGACGCGGGAATTGGTGATCCCCTACGGCAAGAGCCTGTTCTTCCCGACCATCAATATCGCGAACGACTATCCTTGCCCGGATCCGAACTTCAAACCGGCCGAAGGCCAGAGTTTGGAGGATTTCCTCCTGCAGGGTGCTAAGGACTTCATGGCCGGAACCACCAACCTCTTCGCGGAGGTGGACGGTGTGGCATTGACGAATCTCTTCGCCTATCGAGGAACCTCGTCCATGTTCAACTTCACTGCCGATATCAGCCTTCGGGACACTTGGGATCCTTGTGTGACGGGGACTGAACAGCAGGGCGTGTCCGACGGCTATTGGGTGATGCTCAAGCCGCTCAGTGCTGGGAATCACATCATTCGTCTAGGTGGGGGTCATGCCACCTTTGGTGTGGACGTGACCTATCATTTGACGGTGCTTCCGCCCGGTGTCCTGCCGCCTTATGCGAGTGTAGCCGGCGTGACCCAGTCGGACTACAGCTCGAAGTGGTGGATTTGGGCCAGCGAGCAGACCTCGGCGACAAATCCCCTAATGGACACAACCGGAGCTCAGGCCAATAACCTGCAGAAGGGCTCGGTGTTCTTCTTGGGGGGGACTTTTGGATCAACGGATGATCCCACGGTTCCGGCGGCTACCCGTCATTACCGAGTGCCGGGTGGTAAGCATCTGTTCTTCCCGATGTTGAACGTTGAGAACGACAATATCACCTACGATCCGGATGTCTCAGTCCTCCAGCTGCGAGCTGATGCCCAGAGCTTTATGGATAACCCCCTGAAACTTCTGGGTACGATGGATGGCATTCCGATTCCAAATCCGACGTCCTTGCGTGTCACGTCGCCAGAGTTCGCCTTCACGCTTCCCGTGGACAACATCTACAAGGTGATTGATCCGCGCTACGTCGATGGAATGCCGAGCGGCCCCGCCATTTCGGATGGGTATTGGCTGATGTTAGAACCTCTCACAGCGGGCAGTCATGTCATTGAATATGGCGGCCAGGTGCAAAGCGGGTTTGCCACTGCCGTCAGAGCTATCGTGGATGTGGTTCCCGAAGGCATCCCCTTTCTCAGTCGAGTCAGGTTGGAGCAGGGGAATGTGCAGCTTCAGTTTTGGGCGGCGACGTCAGGGAGCCATCAAGTGGAGAGCGCCTCGGAGGTCAGCGGTCCATGGACAGCCGTCGGGGCTGTCGTGGCTGGTGATGGAGAACAGCACGAGGTGACCATCCCTGCGACAGCAGGGAATCGATTCTTCCGCGTGCAACGGGAATGAGGCCGTTGGACGTAGGAGAGTAGGGGACACAGACACGCCCGCGCCGGGGAATGGAAGCTCCGGCGCGGGCTTTTTATTTCAATCGCTGATCCCATTTTCTCACACCAAGCCACAAAGTCACCAAGCTCCGGTCCGATCGGAACTCGTTGGACACGCAGAAACGATGAGCTCCGTCCCTCTCCTGGTTGGGTTAAGACTGGACCTGATCGACTGGGCTTGGCATGAAGGGGGAATGCATTCCCGTTTGCCTGGTCTGTGGCTGGTTCTGGTCATCGCGGTTTCTTCGTTCCTCGGCTCCGGCTGCGCGACATCCCCTCAGGCTTCGCCTTCCCCCTCGGTTTCTCAATCCACGAACGGGTCCGTCCAGCCGAAACCAGCGTCGGCTCCCGCGACTGCCCCCACGCCACCCGCGGTTCCGGCGTCGACGGCTGCCGCTCCGCCCAAGGCTTCTTCCAAAGTGCCCTTCGGCGATCGTGAGATCTTCGATGGACGCACACTCACTGGCTGGAAGCTCACCGAATTTGCCGGGGCTGCCGAAGTGCGGGTTGAACCTAATTTTCGAGGAGGCGGTCCCGCGATCATTCTCGAGCAGGGTGTCATGACCGGGATCACTTGGACGAACGATCTGCCGCGCATGAATTACGAGATCACCCTCGAAGCGATGAGAGTGGCGGGGAGCGACTTCTTCTGTGGCTTGACGTTCCCGGTGGGCAAGGATCCCTGCAGTTTGATTGTGGGTGGATGGGGCGGCAGTGTTTTGGGACTGTCTTCCATCGACAGCGAGGATGCCGCGCACAACGAGACTGCTAAGTATTTAAAGTTCGAAGAGGGAAGGTGGTATCGAATCCGGCTTCGCGTTACCGAAGGATTGATTCAAGCCTGGCTGGATGACGAGCAGGTCGTGAATTTGGTAACGACGGACCGCACGATTTCCGTTCGGATTGAAGTGGAAATGTCGATGCCGCTGGGCTTTTCGACGTGGAGCACCACTGGAGCCTTGCGAAAGATTCGGCTTCGGAGCCTGGATAAATAGCCCTCTCGACAGAGGGCGATGGCGGGTGGCCGATGCTGGGTGGTCAATGGGTGCTGCAACCCACGCGCTTAATGATCCAGAGGAGCAAGAGAGAGGTGACGACGAATGGCCAAACCATGCCCTTGACGGTCAGTAAGAAAATACTGCCACCGAGGACCAACCCGATGATTACCCAAGCAAACATTGCACCAAGGAAAACGCTCATGCAGGTGGATGTTAGCTAGCTACCGGACCGGATCAAGCGCGAGTTGAGGAATTTTACCGGCTTAGAGCAGACCTTGATAGCTGAGCCAGAGCGCTCGGTAGTAGCGCATGACCCTGACGGGATCTTTGCTGTCCGGAATCTCCGCCAGACAATAGCCGGAGAAGCCCGTCTCGTTGAGCCGGGTCAGGAGCTGGCGAAAGGGATACTCCTCCAGGAACAAATCACGCATGTGCACGCAGAAGATTTTGTCCTTCACCAGGTTAAAGTTGTGATCGAAGCCTTCGCCAGCTAGGTCCGCCTGGTTCGAATTCCAGGTGATGCCCACGTTTTTGTGGTCCGCGACATCCAGGATTCGGCGGATGTGCGGCAGCAGGGAAGTGCCTTCCCCATGAACCTCCAGGCGGATGGCGACTCCGTAACCGGCTCCAAACTCCCCCAATTCCTGCAGTGAACGGCCAATCTGATCCAAGGTTTTCTCCTTGGGAACGTCTTTGGGAAACCCATTGGGGCGCACCTTCACTCCGGAAGCCCCAACATCGTGGGCGAGCACCAGGTAATCCTTGGTCGCTTGGATATCCTTTTTGAGCCTTTCGGCATCCGCGGTGTGGTAGTCGAAGGCGCTGCCGAGCCCCATCAACTCGACCTTGGAGTCGGCGAAGCGTTTGCGGACCTCCTCACGTTCGGCCTTCGACAGCGCCACCTCGACTTTATGGGCATGCGTGGTGCGCAGTTCAGCTCCTTCGAAGCCCGCGCTTTCGCAATTCTTGATTAACGTCTCCACATCCCAGTCCTTCGCCAAATTGTAGGTGACCGTGCCCAGGCGCATCCGCGATTTGCCCTTCAGAAAGCTGGGGTTCGTGGGCGTGGCTGCGACGGCGGTCGAACCAAACCCGGACGTCAGGAGCGGAAGGGCTGCGGTGGTGCCGGCGGCGAGGGTGAGGAAGCGGCGTCGTTCGAGTTTCATAGGGCCCGAGGGGTTGGGTGGGTGAATCGAGAGCGTTGGGCTAGGGTCTTTCGGGAGAGTTGAACCGGGTCAGTGGAGCATTAAGGGCGTGAGCTGGACTTGTCGGCGGTGGGGAAGTCGGCCGGAGGACGTTGGGTCACTTGGCCGGTGGCTGCCCATTCGGTCCCCCGTTGGAGCGTTGTGATGAAGCCGACGCATTTCTGGGAGGTCAGGTCGGGGCCGTTGTTGTGGCCCAAGGCGGTGTGGAAGATCCGGCCCTGACCAAAGGTGAGCGCCATCAGCAAGGGCTCGTGACGTCCACTTCCGTTGGTGGCCTTGTCTGAAAACGCGGTGGCGAGGACGGTTACATTGTTCGCCGGGCCACGCAGGCGATCGTAGAGTTCGTCCTTGCAGTGCATCCACTCGGCCGGCAATCCGGCCATGATGGGGTGGCTGGGTTCGCGGGTGGTCAGCTTGAACTCATGCTGCTTGCCGTGGCTGCCCCCGTTTCCGGGCGATGGGTCGCGCACGATCTTGCCGTCCCAGTAGAGCCAGGGGCCCGACTTCGCATTGCGTCCATTCCATCCCCCGATCCCAATCATCTCGTTGTATTCCGGCCAATCTGGAAAGGCGTTGTCCGCTGCATGCACCGAGACAAAACCGCCCCCGTTGCGAACGAAGTTCACGAACGCCTGTTGGAACTCCTTGGACCACGACTCGCCGTTGTAATTGGAAACCAGCACTTGGTAGGGGGCTAGATCCGGCTTGAACGCGGCCATGTTTCCCCCGGCTCCGGGCGTGGTGGCGACGTCGACCACGAACAGACCGCTACTCTCGAGGATCTTCTTGATCCACGGCGAACTAGCCTTCCAGTCATGGTTGTTCTGTCCGTCGATGAGCAAGACTCTCAGCGGTGCCGCCCAAGCAGAAAGTGAGGCGAAGCTGCCAAGGGCGAGGGCTAGAAACAGGGTGCGCATGGGGAAGGGAATACTCGAAGGCCATTGTTTTAACAATGAGGAAAAGCACCCCTCTGCCTCGGCTTGACGGTTTGAACTAAATCTCCAGACTGGAACGATGCCAGCCAACCAGCACTCACTGCTCCGACGCGGTCTGGTCGGCTTGAGTTGTTTGTTTCTGGCCTGCAGCAGCGCGCCGGCGGCTGACCCCAAATCCTCCCCGCCCGCGGTGCGCCTCTGGGCTTTCGAGCCGATCGCGAATCCGGTTCCCCCGGCCGTCGCGGGGGCTGTCACTCCTCTCGATGCCTTCGTTCTGCCGCGAGTGCAGGCAGCTGGGCTCGCGCCTTCTCCTCCTGCGGATTCCGCCACCCTGGCCCGACGGGTTTTCCTCGACCTCATCGGGTTGCCTCCGACCCCGGAGCAACTGCGCAGCTTTCTCGCCGACCAGGCTCCGGGTGCTTATGAAAGGCTCGTCGACCGCTTGCTGGCCTCTCCTCATTACGGCGAGCGGTGGGGGCGCTGGTGGTTGGACGCTGCGCGCTATGCGGACAGCAATGGTTACAGTATCGATTCCCCGCGTAGCATCTGGCCCTACCGCGACTGGGTGATTCGGGCGCTGAATGCGGACCTCCCCTTCGACCGGTTCACCCTCTGGCAGATTGCCGGAGACTTGATTCCCGAGCAGGAAATCCCTGCGGGCACACCGCCGGTCGATCTTTTGATCGCGACGGGATTCCATCGCAACACGCAGGTGAATCACGAGGGTGGCATCGATCCTGAGCAATTCCGATTGGAGAGTGTCGTCGATCGGGTCAACACAACCGCTACGGTCTGGATGGGGCTCACGTTGGCTTGCGCGCAGTGTCATGATCACAAGTTCGACCCCTTGAGCCAGCGCGACTACTATCGCTTTCTGGCTTTTTTCAACTCGTGCGAGAACGACGGTCATGGCAGTTCAGGCCTGGAGGCGGAGAACGTGGTGGAGCTGGCATCCTCGGTCGAGCTCGCGGCTCGCGATGCGCTTCGAAGGCGGATCGCGGACCGCGAGAAGGAACTGAGAGCCTGGGCGGCGCGCGAGGTGGCTCCCGAGTTGGGTGCTTGGGAATCGGCTCTGCGCCCGGAGGCAACGGCTAAGCTGAGCAGCCTGACGCGGGACACACTGCGGATCCCACGCGATCAACGTAATCAGGACCAATCGAATTTGGTCTGGGCGGCCTTTCGGGACCAACACCCGGGTTATCGCGCCCGACGCCAGGAGGTGGAGGCGCTCAAATCACAACTGCCGAGCTTGGCGCGCACTTTGGTGATGAAGGAGCTGTCGGCTCCCCGCCGGACCACGATGTTCGTGAAGGGAGATTTTACCCGTCCGAGTGATGAGGTCTCTCCCGGTTTTCCCGAAGCGCTCAAACCAACGGGAGTTAGATCCACCGCCTATGCCTCCGTCCGACCATTGAACCGTCTTGATCTCGCGAGGTGGCTGGTGAGCCCCGAGCATCCACTGACCGCGCGTGTTCTTGTCAATCGGGTGTGGCAGCAGCTTTTTGGGAAGGGCTTGGTAGAGACTGAGAATGACTTCGGAACGCAGGGGGCATCTCCGTCTCACCCGGAGCTTTTGGATTGGCTGGCGAGCGGGCTCATTCGGTCGGGATGGAGCCTAAAGTCGCTCCATCGGCAGATCGTGATCAGCTCGACTTACCGTCAATCGTCCCGACTCACTCCGACTTCGGCGGAACGCGATCCGCTGAATCGTTGGTTGGGACGGCAGAATCGGCTACGCTTGGACGCCGAGATCATCCGCGATGTCCTGCTCCTGGCCAGCGGCCGGTTGGAGACCCGGCTTGGTGGCCCCCCGGTTTTTCCTCCTCAGCCAGCCGGGCTAGGTTCTTTCACCCAGAACGATCGCCCCTGGAAAACCAGCGTGGGGCCTGATCGGTATCGGCGGGCGGTTTACACCCACCTGCAGCGCTCTACCCTGCACCCAGCGCTGGCTGTATTCGATTCGGCGGATGGTTTTCAAACCTGCACCCGTCGGATGCGGAGTAACACTCCCCTCCAAGCCTTAACGATGCTCAATGACCCGGCGTTTCGAGAACTCACGGGGGCTCTGGGCAGGAGGTTGATGCGGGCGTCGTCGCCGAGCAATGATCGGGAACGGCTGGAGTTGGGATTGGAATTGGTTCTGAGCCGGAAGGCGGGTTCTGTTGAACTGGATCGTCTGGAGCGCTTTTTGAGCGTGGAGCGAGCGCTGTCGGATGCGACCGAAGATCGCGTGTGGACCTCAGTGGCGCGGGTCTTGTTGAACTTGGACGAAGCCATCACCCGCGAATAACAACCTGCGATGAACCCGCTAGAGCTTACTCGTCGTCATCTCTTCACCCGCTGCGCGTTTGGGCTGGGTGGACTCGCTTTGGCTTCGATGGCTGGCGGGATGGCTTCGGGCCAATCGGAGCCGGATGTAGGAAGCGGCGATCCGATGCGGGTTCGTCGGCCCCATTTCCCTCCGCGGGCCAAGAATGTGATTTATCTGTTCATGGCGGGCGGTCCTAGTCAGTTGGAGCTGTTTGACTACAAGCCGAGATTGAACGAGCTGAACGGGAAGGCGATTCCGGATTCGTTTTTGGAAGGGAAGCGCTTCGCCTTCATGGACTCTTCATTCAAGAACCGCAGCACGCTGCTCGGATGCAAGCGCACCTTTCGTCAGTGCGGTGCCTCAGGCATGTGGATCAGCGATTTGATGCCCCACCTGGCAACTGTGGCGGATGAGCTGACGTGGGTGCGATCCTGCGCAACGGATCTGTTCAACCATGCTCCGGCGAAGTTGTTCATGAACACGGGGTCGGGACAGTTCGGCCGGCCTAGTTTCGGATCCTGGCTCACCTACGGTCTGGGCAGTGAGTCGCGCGATCTTCCTGGGTTTGTGGTGTTGCAGAGCGGGCCCCGAGGACCGCGCGGCGGGGCGGTGAACTGGACCAGTGGTTTTTTGCCGACGGCCTATCAAGGGGTTCCCTTTCGCAGTTCGGGGGATCCGATTCTGAACTTGAGCGGTCCTGAGGAAGTGACTCGTGGAGGTCTGCGCCGCACCTTGGATGCGCTGCGTGATCTGAACCTCGCTCGTTTGGTAGAAACCGGCGATCCCGAGATCGCGACTCGCATCGCCAGCTACGAGTTGGCTTTTCGTATGCAGGCCAGCGCTCCTGACCTGACCGACCTCAAAGGGGAGAGCGCAGCCACCCTTCGGCTCTACGGCTGTGATCCGGAGAAACCCAGCTTCGCGCGCAACTGCTTGCTCGCTCGCCGAATGGTGGAGCGGGGGGTCCGCTTTGTGCAGCTCTATCATGCCGATTGGGATAGCCATGGCGGTCCGGGGCAGACCATCGAGGATGATCTTCCGAAGGTGACCCACGAGATTGATCAGGGTTGCGCGGCGCTCGTTACCGATTTGAAGTCGCGCGGGCTCCTGGAAGACACCGTGGTGATCTGGGGCGGCGAGTTCGGGCGGACTCCGATGGGAGAATCGCGGGAGAAGACCGGTCGGAACCATCACATTGATGCGTTTACCATGTGGTTTGCCGGAGGCGGGACTCGGCCGGGGGCGGTGGTGGGCCGGACCGATGAATTGGGATTTAATGCGGTGGAGGATCGAGCCCATGTCCATGATCTGCATGCAACGCTGCTTCACCTGTTGGGCATTCATCACGAACGGCTGACCTTTCGGTTCCAGGGGCGGGATTTTCGACTGACCGATGTCCACGGGCAGGTGATCGCGAAGATGATTGTGTAAGGGAGGGTTGGGCTCCGGTTGTGGGGAACGAGGTGTACGGATTGCGGCGGCCCTCTCTCATCTTTAGGTCCAAAAGGAGGACTGAAGAAGTTGTAGGGGATCCTCACTTCTTCGCATGAGTTCCTGAGGCCGAAGCCGAGAACCCACAGGGTTCAAAGAGGGTAGCCGGGGTGTGGAGCGCAGCGACACCCCCGGCTAGATCTCTTTGAACCCTCCGGGTTCGGGCCCTGCCGACAAAGTGAGAAACGCCGGCATTGCCCTGCTTTTCTAGTCCCCATTTTGAAGATAAGGATGAGCGCCCGCTACCGCGTAAGTCCACCCAGCGGAGCTGAGATCACGCTCCCATGCTACCCACTTCAATTCACTCCCCATAGCCCCCGTAATGGAAACGCTGGCTCGCCGCGGGGCTTTGCTCTAGGGTTCTCTGCATGAAGCGCGTTGCAGTCGCCCTTGGTTCCCGTAGTTATTCGATTCAGGTTGGTTCCGGCCTTTTGGCGGGGCTAGGTCGGCACTACGCCTCCCTTAAGTTAGGGGCTCGCTGTGCGGTGATCAGCGATGTCCGCGTGGCGCCCCTGTACGCGGCTCGGGTCATGAAAAGCCTGAAGGAGGCGGGAGTGGAAGCGACGCTGGTCACCATTCCTGCGGGCGAATCGGCCAAGCGGCTTCGCAATGTGGAGCGGTGCTATGACCTGCTGGCCAAGCATCGTTTGGAACGAAAGTCCTGCATCGTCGCTCTGGGTGGGGGAGTTGTCGGGGATTTGGCGGGGTTCGTGGCGGCGACGTATCTTCGCGGCATCCCGTTCATCCAGATCCCGACGACGCTGCTGGCTCAGGTGGATAGTTCCGTCGGCGGGAAGACTGGAGTGAACCTGGCGGCGGGTAAGAATTTGGTGGGCGCGTTCTACCAGCCTCGGTTGGTCCTCTGCGATCTGGACACGTTCAAAACCCTTCCGGAGCGCGAGTTTCGAGCAGGGCTTGCCGAGGTGATCAAGTACGGCATCATTTACGATGCGCGGCTGTTTCGGCTCTTGGAGAAGGAAATGCCACGAATTCTGCGTCGCGACCCAGCGTTGCTCACGCGGATTGTTGCGCGCTCGTGCGAGATCAAAGCGGAGGTGGTGAGTCAGGACGAAACGGAAACCGGGCTCCGGGCGATTTTGAACTTCGGCCATACCATTGGCCATGCGATCGAGGCGATCTCGGGCTATGGCAAGTTTTTGCATGGCGAGGCGATCTCTGTTGGGCAGGTGAAAGCCGCCCAACTGTCCTCGCGACTCACAGGTTTGTCGGGGGGGGAAGTGGCGCGGATCCGCGAATTGTTCCGTCGGGCCGGGCTGCCGACTGCGCTGCCGATGACTCGGGCTTTTCAGGTCCGGCTCCGCGACGCGATGAAGCTGGACAAGAAAGTCAGCCAGGGCGAGGTGAAATTTGTGCTCGCCACCCGGATTGGCGAGGTTCGGTGGGGACAGAAAGTCTCCGCTGCGCTTCTGGACGAAGTGCTTGGTTCGTAACCGGATTGTCACTTTGCTCGGTCGTTAGGCGGCAGTAGACTCACGTTCTTTTGGCGGTTTGGTGGCGAAGAGTGACGCGACGCATGAAATCCTACGGACCCAAGCATTTTATCAATCGGGAGCTGAGCTGGCTGGAGTTTAACCAGCGGGTTCTCGATGAGGCCTTGGAGAAGCGGAATCCCCTCCTGGAGCGGGTTAAGTTTTTCTGCATCACCTGCTCCAATCTCGACGAGTTCTTTGAGGTGCGTGTGGCGGGGGTCAAGCAGCAGATCGAGAGTGATGTTGTGGAGCGTTCCGTCGATGGCCTCACGGCTACCGAGACCTTTCGCGCGGTGCAGCGGCGGGTGCGTCGCATGGTGGAGGATCAGTATCGTTGTTGGCGTGAAGACCTGGTTCCGGCGCTGGAGGCGGAGGGTATCCGTTTTCTGGATCCGTCGCAGCTGGACAGCCAGGACTCTCAATGGCTGGAGCAGTACTACTTCAACCAGGTCCGTCCCGTTCTGACCCCCCTGGCGATCGATCCGGCGCATCCGTTCCCGCAACTGCTCAACAAATCCCTCAACACCATTGTTCAGTTGGAGATGGCCCAGGCGGGGCAGGTGCTGAAGCATATGGCCGTCGTTCAGACCCCGCGCGTGCTTCCCCGGTTGGTGAAGCTGCCTCGCGAGGAAGGGCACTCGCAGGATTATGTCTTTCTGGGAAGGTTGATCGGGCATTTTCTTGCCGACCTATTTCCCGGCACACGTATCTTGGGTTATTGGCAGTTTCGAGTGACGCGGAATAGCGAGCTCTACATTGACGAGGAGGATGTGGACAACCTACTCCACGCGGTGGAGAACGAATTGCACAACCGGCGGCGAGGCGATGCGGTGCGTTTGGAGGTGGAGCAGGATACGCCCCAGGACATGCGCCATGCGTTGTTGGGAACACTTCACCTGACGGAAGAGGATCTCTACGTCATTGACGGCCCGCTGAATCCGACGCGCTTGATGGCGATCTGTGAGGGGGATCATTCGCCGGAGCTGAGGTTTGCCCCCTTTGTGGCTCCCCTCTCTGCGGCGCTTCGTGACGAGTCCGATTTATTTTCGGCTCTGCGGCAGCGCGATGTTCTGCTGCATCATCCCTACGAACATTTCGAGAGTGTGATCGCTTTGCTCGAGCAGGCGGCGGTCGATCCGAGCGTGCTGGCGATTAAGACCACGCTGTACCGAACCGGTGGCGACACCCGCATTGTGGGCGCCTTGATGCGCGCGGTGCAAAATGGCAAGCAGGTCACAGCGGTGGTGGAGTTGCGGGCCCGTTTTGATGAGGCGAACAACATTCAATGGGCACGGCAGCTTGAGGAAGCTGGGGTCCATGTGGTTTATGGGCTGGTGGGATACAAGATCCACGCGAAGATGACGCTCATCGTGCGGAACGACGAGGATGGCATTCGGCGCTACGTGCATGTCGGGACGGGCAACTACAATGCGACTACCGCCCGGTTCTACACCGACCTCGGACTGATGACCAGCCGTGTTGATTACGGGGAAGACGTCACCAATCTATTCAACCTCCTGACGGGTGTTTGTCAGTTTCAGGAAACCCGGAAATTGTTGGTGGCTCCCTTTCAGCTGCATTCGAGGCTGCTGGAGCTGATTCATCGAGAGGCCGATCATGCTCGAAAGGGGTTGGTCTCCGGGATCGTGGCCAAGATGAATTCCCTGGTGGATCGCCAGATTATTGAGGCGTTGTATGAGGCCTCCAGGGCCGGGGTGAAGATCGAGCTGATTGTTCGGGGAATCTGCTGTTTGCGGCCCGGGGTGAAAGGGGTGAGTGAGAACATTCGCGTGCGCAGTCTGGTGGGGCGCTTTCTCGAGCATAGCCGGATCATTGCCTTCGAGAACGCCTGTCAGCCGGAGGTGTACCTGGGCAGTGCCGACTGGATGCCGCGAAATTTCTTTCGTCGTATCGAAGTGGTTTTCCCCGTCGAGGACGGCAATTTAGCGGATCGCGTCCGCAACGAGATCTTGAAGACCATGTTGGAGGACACGGCGCGGACTCATTTTCTCGAATCGGACGGTTCGTATCGGCGGGCGGCTTCGCGTTCACGCAAAGTGAAGACCGAACGCGACTCGCAGCGCGATTTCATGTCGATGTCGTTGGCTGCATCCGCCGGAACGGCGGAAGCCAAGGCGAAGGCCAAGGGACGATCCGGCAAGCGGCGTTACCCGCAAGTGAAGCTCGCCCCCCGACCGGCCGGACTGAAGAAGCGGTGAGTGGGGGAAGGGGGCGGTTGTCAGTTGGCAGTTGGCATGTGTCGGCCGTCGAGGAACTCATCACTCGTCACTCGTCACTCTTGTTCAAATGTAGCGTGGGCCCTCTGGGCCCATCGGCGGCGGAAAGAGCCGCACTCGACGAAGTTTTCGACAACCTACCACCTACCACCTACCTCGGCGTGAGCTTCTTCACCGCTTCGATGATGCGCTCTTCGGCGTCGCCGGCCCAGCGGGTGGGGAGGCCGTAGTAGATCATGGCTCCGCCGCCCTCATAGCCACCCTCATCCCAGACCCGTTTCGAGGGGATGTACGCCATGACATCGTGGCTGTAGGCCGATACCCAGGTGCCGGGTCCCAGTTCTCGTTTCAAACGCAGTGAATAATCCACCACCACTTCGCCGCCGAGGGCGATCCACGTGAGTTGGCCGCCCAGTCGCCAGACGGAGAGGGGATACGGGTAGCTCTTGGGAAGCGCTGCGCGGCTGTCCAGTTCTCGGAGCATCTTCTTGGCGTAGGCCACCACGTATTTGTCAGCCGATTTGGCCTTCTCCTCCAGCGATTCTCTGGAGGGGAGGGTGTCGTACGGGAGTTCGATTTCGGAGGCGCCTAACTCCAGTTGAGGCGGCAGACGCGTCAGCACCCCTTCAGTGGTGCGAAGCACCGCTTCGGCCAGCCGACGTCCGTAGGCTTCGGCCAACTCCGGGGTGCGTCGCGGCAGGGGATTGATGTCGGCTCCGCAGCCGGCTAAGAACATCGCCTGAACTCCCGGGTGACGGCGCTCCAGCTCGGCTTGAGCGAATCCGGGATAGTCTCCGGAGAAGAGATAATCATCCAGGACGGTGGCATGGCAGGCGTAGCCGAAGATCAGCGCGGTGAGTTGATCTTGGGCATCGGTGATCCGGAGGATTGGCACATCATAGTCGACCGGCCCTCTCAATTTACCCGCAGCCCGATGAGCTCGCACCAAGGGCTCGGGATTGTTTCGCCGGTTCACGCCGAAATTTTCCCAGCCGACGCCCCAGGATAGGTGTGCGTTGGTCAGATTTCGAACGGCCTCCTCGCCGGCCTGGATCAAATGTTCCTGCAGGCGGTGGGTGTAACGTTTGATCTTGGCACCCTCCTCGGCGGAGAAAAAGTACATCGTGTCCAGGTTGCGGCCTACCACCGGCCCGGTGTGGGTGTGGGAGCTGCAGATGGCGATCCGATCTGCCTGAATTCCAGCTTTGGCTTGGAGTTCTTGCCGAACCTGTTGGGCGGTTTCCCGGTCCAGCCCGACCACGTCCAAACTGATGATCATTGCGCGCTGCCCGTCGGCCGATTCCAGGGCGAGCACTTTACCCCAGAGCGGCAGCCGGGTTCCTTCCGACGTGTGGTCACGCGATCCATAGCCACTGAGCCAGAGCGGCTCGGTGGGGGTGATGTTTCGTCGGGCCAAACCTGCCTTCCAGACCGGCTCGGCGGAGCATCTCGCCGGGGGGCATCCGAGCTCGATCAGGGCGAGGATCAACGGGATCCAGAGGCTGCGGAAGTGTTTCATGGGAGGGGAGCTTGGATGACTTTTTGACGGTTGAACAGCTTGGTGTGGAGGTGGGAGGTTCCCGGATCCGTCCGGCTCGGGACGGACTCAACGGACAGCCTGCATCTCCCCTCCGGGGGCGCTGAAAAGCTGTAGCGGGCTACAGCACTCCATGGAGCTGCCCTGGGCAAAGAAACTATGGTCAAACTGTTCCGGGCCGATTAAAAAGAGGAGTCATTCATGGTGAGACCTAAGATTATGCGGTGGGTTCAATGCAGTTATTTACTCTTAGTGCTGGGGTTGCTCATGCCCGGGTGTTCGATCAAGCGCCTGGCGGTGAACCGACTGGGAGATGCTCTGGCGGCGGGCGGGAAGACTTTCTCCAGCGACGAGGATCCAGACCTGATCGCTCAGGCTGCGCCGTTCAGCTTGAAGACGATGGAGACGCTGCTGGCTGAGAGCCCGAATCATGTGGAGCTTCGGCGCGCGGCCGCCGCCGGGTTTGTGCAATATGCGTATGCCTTTGTGCAGCAGGAGGCCGATCAGCGCGAGGCCGACGACTTTGCCGCGAGTGAAGCCTTAAAGCAGCGCGCCCGTCGTCTCTATCTGCGCGCCCGCAACCATGGATTGCGCGGCCTGGAGGTCCGCCACCCAGGCTTTGAGAAGAACTTAAGGGCCGATCCCAAGGGAGCGGTGAACGCGGCGAAGCGTCAGGATGTTCCCTTGCTGTTCTGGACCGGTGCGGCTTGGGCGGCCGCGATAGCCCAGTCGAAGGATCAGCCGGATCTGATTGGGGAGTTGCCCTTGGTTGAAGCGGTGCTGGAGCGAGCCCTCGCCTTGGACGAAGGATGGAACTATGGGGCGATCCACGGGTTGTTTATCCAGTATGAGATGATTCGGCCGGGGAGCAATCCGGAGGCTCCGGTGAACGCCCGGCGTCATTTTGATCGGGTCGTCCAGCTGTCCGAAGGTAAACTCGCCGGGCCTTATCTTGGCCTGGCGGAGGCGGTCTGCGTGCCGCAGAACGATCGAGCCCAGTTCGAGTCGCTGCTTCAGCAAGCTTTGAAAGTGGATGCCGACGCCCGCGAGGAGTGGCGGCTTGAGAACCTGGTCATGCAGCGTCGCGCCCGCTGGCTCCTGGGACGCCTCGATGAACTCTTTGTTGAAAAAGCGAAACCCTAGTCATGAAATCATTTCGAATCGGTTGGATTCTTAGCCTTCTGTGCCTGTGCGCGGGTCTGCCGACATCGGCCGCCGAGAAGAAGGTGACTCTCAAGTTGGGAACGCTGGCTCCCAGCGGGACATCGTATCACAAGCAGTTGCTCCAACTTCGGGACAAGTGGCAGAAGGTGTCCGCCGGATCGGTGCAGGTCATCGTGTATCCCGACGGTCGACAGGGTTCGGAGGGGGAGATGGTCAGTGCCATGACCACTGGAAATCTCCAAGCCGGGTTGCTGACAGCCGCCGGTTTGTCCCAGATCGAGCCCGCGGTGGTGGCGTTGCAGAGCATGCCGATGGCATTTCGATCACTGGAAGAGGTGGACTTCGTCACCGAGAAGATGAGGCCCATGCTCGAATCCCGCATGGACGCCAAGGGTTTTGTGGTTTTGTTCTGGACTGACTCCGGTTGGGTGCGGTTTTTTTCGAAGCAGCCGGTGATTCAGCCCGACGATTTGCGCAAGCTGAAAGTCTTTTCCTGGGCCGGCGGCAAAGGCGAGTTTGAAGCTTGGAAAGCGGGCCGCTTTAATCCGGTGTCCTTGGAACCCACCGAGATTTTCTCCAGCCTGGGAACCGGCATCATCACCGCGGCACCCATGCCTCCCTTCTTCGCCTTGGCCACTCAGATAGATACGGCCGCGCCCTTTATGCTGGAATTGAACTGGGCGCCCTTGGTGGGGGCGCTGGTCGTCCGCAAGGAATCGTGGCTGAAGATCCCGGAAGCCATTCGCGCGGAGCTGCTGCAGTCTGCCGCGGCCACTGGCAAGGAAGTGAAGACACTGGCGCGTGCCGAGGGCGTGGAGTCGGTGGTGGCGATGCAGAAGCGGAAGCTCACCGTCCACCCCGTGACACCCCAGAACCAGGCGCTTTGGGAGGAGGCTGCCGAGCAGATCAAGGATCGGATCCGCGGCCCAGTGGTTCCCGTTGAGTTCTATGATGCGGTGCATGGCCACTTGAAGGAGTTTCGATCCAAGCCGGCTGCTCGCTAGTTCACTGCTGAGACGCAAGAGTCGCCTCGTCGTTTCGTCCTCTTTGTCATGAGCGCTGAAATCCCCACAGTGGACCCGAGGAATATCACCGGTCCTTGGCGATGGTTGCGCGAGGCGGAAAACTCGCTCGTGGTGGTTGCGTTGGCAGCAATGACGCTGCTGCCGCTTTTGGAGATTGTGCTTCGCAAAGTGGCGCAGACGGGCATCTCCAATGTCAGCGCGATCGTTCAACATTTGACGCTGTGTGTGGGGGTGTTTGGGGGGGCGCTGGCGGCCCGGGATCAGCGGTTGCTGTCGCTCTCGCCCATCTCCCAATGGTTGAAGGGCCAATGGAAAATTCTGGCGTCGGTGCTGAGTCAGGGCTGGGCCGCCGCCATTTGCATCTTTTTATGTGCTGCCAGCGTGGACTTCCTGATTTCGCAGAAAGGACTGGGGCAGGAGCTGGCCTATGGGGTTCAGAAATGGTGGATTCAATTGGTCATGCCGATTGGGTTTGGGGCGGTGGCGTTGAGACTGGTTTGGCACTCGGGTGAAACTGCCGCAGTGCGACTGATCACCTTGGCCATCGCTTTAGCGATTGCGGGGGTGGGTCGGTGGGGGGGGATCGATCCTTCCAAGCTGATGGTCCCGGCCCTGGTGGTGCTGGGATTCGCCACGGTCTTCGGTGCGCCCGTGTTCACGACCTTGGGCGGCGCGGCCCTGATTCTTTTCTGGGGGCACGAGGAGCCCCTGGCGGTGGTGCCCCTCAAGCACTATTCACTGGTCACGAATTCAACATTGCCGAGCATTCCGCTCTTCACTTTGGCTGGCTATTTCCTGGCAGAAGGAGGCGCTTCGCGTCGGCTCGTTCGTGTGTTTCAGTCATGGTTCGGGTGGTTTCGCGGAGGGCCCGCGCTGGTGACCGCCCTGGTCTGCGCCTTTTTCACATCGTTCACGGGCGCGTCGGGTGTGACGATCTTGGCCCTCGGCGGGCTGTTGATGCCGGTGCTGGTCGCGGCGCGTTACTCCGAGCGCGCGTCGCTGGGGCTGCTCACCAGCGCGGGATCTTTGGGGCTGCTCTTCCCTCCCTGCCTGCCGCTCATCTTGTACGTGATCGTGGCGAACACCAGCGCCCAGGCCGACCTGACTCTCCAACAAATCTTCCTGGCCGGAATCGGCCCCGGTTTGCTGTTGGTGGGGTTGACCGCTTGGTGGGGGATCCGACAAGGTCCCAAGGACAAATCCAGCGATCGCACGTTCAGTTGGAACGAAAGTCGAGCGGCGCTTTGGGAGGCCAAGTGGGAGATATTGGTGCCAGTGGTTGCTCTCGTCGCGCTTTTCAGCGGTTGGGCTACTCCGGTGGAGGCGGCTGCGGTCACGACGCTCTATGCGTTTCTGACTCAGGCGGTGATTCACCGCGATCTCCATTGGTTTCGGGACGTGCCTCGAGTCATGACGGAGTGTGGGCTTCTGGTCGGGGGTGTGCTGCTGATACTGGGAGTGGCTCTCGGTTTTACCCATTGGCTCATCGACGCCCAGGTGCCCGATCTGCTCGTCGAGTGGGTGACGACGCGCATCCATTCCAAGTGGGTCTTTCTGCTGGCCGTGAACCTCTTTTTGCTGGTCGTGGGATGCCTGATGGACATTTTCTCAGCCATCGTGGTGGTGGTGCCTTTGTTGGCTCCGCTGGCCGCCAGGTTTGGAATTGATCCCCTCCACTTCGGCATCCTGTTTCTGGCGAACATGGAACTCGGGTTCCTCACGCCGCCCGTGGGTATGAATCTGTTCCTCGCTTCCTATCGCTTTCAAAAGAGCATGGCCGAGGTGACTCGAGCGGTGTTGCCGATGCTGTTCGTGTTGATCGTGGGGGTGCTGGTGATCACCTACTTCCCCCCGCTCACCCTGTGGCTGCCGAGCTTGTTCAAGCCCTAGCAGCCTGTCGGACTTGTGTCTATCGGACGCGAGTCCGGCTGCGGATCCCGATGGTGCTGATGTATCTCTTAGGAAACGCCGCGACAGCCTGCTAGAAGGCACTGCGTGCGAGGAGACCGCACCACAAGGACTCGTGACCTCGTCTCCTCCAGTCCAGCGTTTAGGAGACGAGGGGACGAGGATTGGTTCATGGGAAGATCCAAAATGAGTTGAACCCAGCCGGTTTGCCGCCCGTGTTAGCGTTCCGCACTCACGGAGTCAGGTGTCGGATGCAAGTTCCACGTTACATCCGGTTCACTCGTTGTTAAACCTGACGCGCCTTTCAGGCGGCAAACCGGCTGGGTTTCTCCGGTTCGCCGTGTTCTACGAAATGCGAAACGCAGTATTACAAAACTATTTTAGAGATGTCTGACGCGAACTCCTTCCCGCCTCTCCAGCTCCTGCCATTCAGACGGGATTTTTATCTTCCCAGCGCCCGCGTGGTCGCTCCGCGATTGCTGGGGCATTACCTGCTAAGGGTTACCCCTGAGGGGGTTATGGGTGGTGTGGTGGTAGAGGCCGAGGCCTACTTGCACAACGATCCCGCCTGCCATGCGTTTGCGGGGCCCACGGCTCGAAATCGGTCGATGTTTGGGGCTCCCGGCCGCGCTTACGTCTATTTCATTTATGGCATGCACCAATGTTTCAACGCGGTGTGTGGGCCGGAGGGACGCGGGGAGGCGGTGCTGATCCGGGCTCTCGAGGCGACGCACGGGTTTGAGCTCATGCAACAACGCCGTCCAACTCGTCGGGTGATCGACCTGACTCGTGGTCCGGCGAAGTTGTGCCAGGCCTTGGGGATCGATCGCTCCTTGGATGGGGTGGATCTCTGCTCTGCGGAGTCGCCGGTCTGGATTGCTGAGAACCCGGCTAGGCGTTCTCTGCTTCGGCGGCTGGGGCCGATCCAGCGCACTCCACGAATTGGGATCTCGAGAGCTGCAGATTTGCCCTTACGATTTCTACTCAGCCGTTCTGAATGGGTCTCCCATCGACACTCGTAAACACCTTCATCATCGCAAGAATAGGTAGTGCGGGCCGTGTCGGCCCATCGGGCGAGGTAAGTCTATGTACCGCGGAGACACGTCTCCGCTTTTCCTACGCGCTCCGGTATGGCTGTGGGGTGGTAACCCAGCAAACTACGTGCGTGTGAGGGGCGAGGGGGCGTGATGGAACAGCGGTGTCGTGCCCTGAGCATTACCCACAAGTTCGGAGGGCTTCCTCCCTATCCCAACGGGATTCCGGCTCAAAGCCCAGGGTTGGGAGGAACGAGCTACCCTGGAAAACGCCATAGAATCCACAACCCCATCGTGGGTTGCGAACCCTGTGGGGCTTCAGGTGATCCCAAGCGCAACCCGCGATGGGGTTGTGAGAAAACAACGACTAACCCAGGGTAGGCGCTCCTGCGTCGCGCCAACCCTGGGCTTTGAGCCGGAATCCCTTTGGGATTCTAACATTTGGTCGAAGAACTTGTGGGTAATGCTTAGAGCCCTCTGCCGCTTTGGTCCCCCCCAGCGGAGCTGGGATCCCCTCGCCAGTAGTCCGTCCCGGCGAGGGGGATCGCGATCGGTGCTACCTTCACCTGCTCATGCTTACTGCGTCTTCAGGCGGAAGTAATGAGCGGCCCCCGGGAGCGCGGTAACTTCATAGGGACTGGCGGCGCCCTGGATGGTTGTCCAGGGTCCGTTCAGGGAAGGAGCGCTTTCGAGCGTTTGTGCTCCCGGCCAACTTAAAGTCAGTTTTCCACCCGTCCAGGAAGTCTGGATGACTTGGCTCGGAAGTTTGTCGGCACTGGCCCCACCGAGGGAGGCGATAAGCGACTCGCTCAATCGTCCTTCGTAGAGCTGAGCGCTGCTGACATAGCCGGGAGCTACATCCCCGCTCTCGTCCGCAAATAGCAGGGCGAAGACATCGTCTGCTCCGGATCCGACGGGGAAGGACCAGCGGGCGTCCGCTCCCTGACTCAAGCTGCGTTTAGCCACCCTTTGGCCATCGATGAAAATGGTGGCTCCCGGGAAGACGCCCGGACCCACGAGGTCGACTGCGATGGCCAGCCGATGCCACTCATCCAGGCTGACCACGCCGTTGTAAACCGAGTCGATGCCGATGCCCCCTGAGGGATTGATGAAGAATTCTCCATCGTCGGCGTTGGTTGGATCTAACTGCAGCAGCGACCGCCAGGCAGCTGAAGTCGCGGAAGGATAGAACACGTCTAGAATGAGCGTGTACTGGTTCAACTTGCCGGAGGCCGAGGTCGAAGCAGGCCGGGTCAGTCCCGGGTAGAGGCGATAACCGTCAAATTTGCCCACGGGGTTGAATCCCATGACCTGCACGGAGCGCTCCCCGATACCCGGGATACCCAGAGCCTCGGTGGTCGAGAACACGGTCAAGGGCTCCACCTCCGCCGAAGCATACGCGAGGTCGCGACCGTAGCTCGCCTTCAGATCGCCCTGGAAGTCCCATTGTCCGAGCAGCTTGGTCGGCGCAGCGGAAACGGATAACGCCAAGGGGGCGCTGGTGGCTGTCCCACCCGTATACCCCACCTCGACCGTGTAGTTACCCGCGTCGGTCGCTTGGATATCGGCCAAGATCAAGCTGTCTGCCGTTGCACCCGCCACAGCCACCCCGTTCTTCTTCCATTGAAACGTGAACGGGCCGACGCCTTTGACATTCACGCTCAGGCGTTCCCGGTTGCCCACGTAAGTGGTTGCGGCGCTGGCGACCACTTCGAGTTGAGGTGCCGGCCAAGACGTCACACTGTAGACCCCAACGTCGTCTATGCCAAAATACCAGCTGTCGGTTCCGGCATGACCGAACCGAAAGCGAACTTTCGACTGATTGGCAGCGTTTGGCAGCGCCAGGATTTCCAGGCGTTTGGATTCAGCTGGATCGTCGTTGACTCGGGGGCTGATGTAAGGGGCCAGGGTGGCCCACTGGTCTTCGGGGATGCTCAAGAAGTCTCCGTAGCGGTTCCCCTTTTCGTTTCCATCCAGGTCGGTGAAGCGAGCGGTATCGCCCTGGATCGCGCTGAAGGTCTCCAGCGCATCGATCCCTCCAGAGGCATCCCGCTTCACGTCAGCATTCTCCAACATGTAGAGCAGGGGAATCCAGGTGACTCCCTCATCGATGGAGTACTCAACCGTGCCGATGCTGTCCTGGTTCTGCTCCCACAGGCTCTTGAAGATCAGATAAAGGGAAGACTTTCCGGAGAAGTCGAAATCTGGCGTGACTGTATAGAGGTATTGCCCTGAGCCAGACCGATAGCCCGAGTCGCCGAAGAGAATGTTCCCTTGGGCATAGTTCTCGACGAGTTCACCATTCAGCACTACCTGGGGGTTCGGGGAAAGCACGCGGCGGTAATCGGTGCTGGGTGCGTGGTTGTCGTAGGTGAGCAACGATTCCTTGAAGCGGTCACTCTGGACGACCACCCAGTCGGCATAGGACTTGGAATTCAAGTCGCCCAGATCCAGGTCCTCGTTGGGAGGCGCGATGAAGTTTCCGATCGTCCAGCCGGCGGGCAATTCCCCTTCGCCGATGCCATCGAAGTTCTCGAACACCAGGGGAGTCGGCAGATCGAAGCTCAGATAGGGTAACACGGTAAACGAAAGCTCCACTGTCTTGGTGTTGGCTGGGTTGGCGTTGTCGCTGAAAGTGAGCAGTGCGGTGTGCGTTGAGTTCGCAGGAAGCAGTCCGGGCGGGTCGAATTTAACGCGAGTGACATCCGCTTCCTTGGTCACCGTGGGTGCCGTTGTGGCACCGTCGAACTGGAATTGAATGCTGTCGCTCTTAACCTGGGTGGTGCCATCGCGAATCGTAAAATCCAGCACCACCGTGGGTGGAACGGATTTGCTGCCGGCGGCTGGCTGGATGCTCTCCACCGTGGGCGGCACCGGGGCGGCGGAGGCGAACACGTCCAGTTTCACCAGATCGACGTAGGTATCGGGGTTGCCGCTCAGTCCCGCAGCCGGATCACGGGTGATCGAGACGACAGCGCTGCGTGCGCCAGCCGGAATCTGTCCCTCGCGCAAGTAGAGAGACCAGTTTTTGGTGGTCCAACCCTCTGGTCCAGAGCCATCGGCATTTCGGACCAGATAGGTGCTACTGGCTCCGGAAAACTCGGCGTGGCCTAGGGCGGTGTTGTCTGGGGAGAAGAAATCCACGCTGAGCTTGGCAACCTCAGGATTGGAAGTGTAGGAGGCCAGCCAGGCGCTCAGGGCGAATTTTCCGTCGCCGGCATCGATTTCAGTGGGGGAGAGGGCGGCGGTCAGGTCGACGAGTTGAGTCAACGGGACGTCGTTGTTCGCTTCGCGGTGGCGCCAGGAGTAGTTGATGCCCGGCTCGTAGCTTTCTGGAATGGCGGGGCCGGCGAAGTAGACATCGGTGAACTTGTAAGTGCCGAAGCTGCCGATCCACTCCCCGTTGTTCGGTTCCTCGAAGCTGCCGTTGATGATGAGATCGGTCGCGTTCGCGGATCCGACGAACGCCAGGCCGCCCGCGATAATCGCGAGTCCCATGGTGGTTTTCTGATGCATAGCGGTTTGGTATTTCGGGTTGATTGCTGAACCGTCGTCAAGTTGGTGGTATTGTATAGCAAGGTTTTCGACCCTTTCCAATGACCTTTTGGTCACAGGAAAGCGACAGACTCCAGGCACCCTTCCAATCTGAACCGCCTACTGTCCCCAGTGTAGGAGCCGAGTAACGAGGCTTGGTTGACGGAGAGCCTGTCGGGCTTGTCGCTTCCCGTTTAGCCCGGTCCAACCGGGGATCCATGAGTCTGACCGGGTATCCGCACGGCGAAGACGCGCCAGGCGATCAGAAAGGCCAAGGCGGCGAGCCCTAGCGTGATGGCGGCGGTAGGACGAAAGAACTCAAGGAAGCTCCCTCCGGTTTGAAATGCCAGTTTACCCAACATGACGCCCACATAACCCAGATATCCGAACGCGTCTGCGAGATACATCAGGAAGCCGATGTTACCCTGGTCTCGGGTCATGGCGATGAGCCGCTCAAACACGGTGGTGTGAACCGCGACATAGGGCAGATACATGCCGAGCCCCATCAGGATCATAAAAGGCAAAGGGGCCAGCCATCCAGCGGACTGCCCTAGCAATGCCACCCCACCCAGCAGGAGTCCGAAGATGGCGACCCCCAGGGCTAGAAAGAAGGACCGGCGGTTGTCGTGCACGAGAAAAATTAGCCCATTGGTCAACACCACGCCGAGGGCCACCCAGAGTTCCGAGATGGTAAATAGGCTGGGGGCACCCTTCACCCCCAGCCCCGCCCAGAGTTCGGGAGCGAAATCCGCACGCAAGCTCCGCAGCACCGTCACCAGCAGATATCCGGCGGTGATCAACCCCAGTCCGACCCCGTGCCGTTTCAGCCACCGACGGCGGTCCGCGCGAGTCATGGGACTGCGCGGTGAGCGGGCTTCGTGATCCTTCTGGGTGGGAGCGGGAATACGCTGCAACATCCAGACGAACGCAAGCAGGGGGGCGAGAAAGATCAGGCCGGCCACGGCGGGCATCCATCGCTCGGGCACTCCACCCTTCAGGAGTGTGGCGCCGACCGACTTCGCGAAGCCATCGGCGACGATGAAGCTGGCGCACAATCCTGCCACCAGCGCCTCAGTCATGCGACGGCCCTCCAGGAACCCGAGCACCAATCCGAAAACCATTCCAAGGGGCAGGCCATTTAAGAATAGGCAGGCCAAGTTCCAGGGTGTTGGAATCAGCCCGAAGAGTATCAAGGAGAGCTCCGCTGCGCCGATGAGCGCCAGCAGGGTAGCTGCCCGCCCCGACGGTCTCATCTCTGCCACCACCCGAATCCCGACAAATTTCGAGACGGTGTAGCCGAGAACCTGGGCCACAATCAGCCAGACTTTGAAACCGTCGGGAAATTCGTTGCCGGAGTAGCCCCCTGCTGTGAAAGGTTTGCGGAACCCATACATGGACGCGTAGGCCCCAAAGGCGGCGATCATGCTCCACGCAGCCAGCGCTCCGGGGTGTGCTAACCATCCCGACTCGCGGGGCGTGGCATGGCCCACCTGAGCATCGACGATTTTCCGAGTTGCCATGCCGCCGATCCTAGCTGTTCTGTCGAAGGCGAGGGGTAACGTTCGGGTGACGTTTTCCCGCTTGCTGCCCTAAGCATTCCCCACAAGTTCCTCGACCTAATGTTAGAATCCCAAAGGGATTCTGCCTCAAAGCCCAGGGTTGGCGCGACGCAGGAGCGCCTACCCTGGGTTAGTCGTTGTTTTCTGACAACCCCATCGCGGGTTGCGACTGGATCGGCTAACACCCCCAACTAACCGCAACCCACGATGGGGTTGTGAATTCTATAGCGGTTTCCCCAGGGTAGCTCGTTCCTCCCAACCCTGGGCTTTGAGGCGCAATCCCGTTGGGATAGGGACCGAAACACTCCGAACTTGTGGGTAATGCTTAGGGCACGACACCGCTGTTCCTTCGCTCTAGCTCAACCCCTCCAACGCTGCCGTTTACAATAGGCACACTAGCAGCTAGTCCGCCGCGCGCAGGAAAAGCGGAGACATGTCTCCGCGCTCTATAGCGCCTGTCGGGCTGCTACGGCCGTACCGCGACCCGAGGCCATTGGCCCGTGGCACTTAGCTCGAACGCGGTAGAGAGGTCATGGAGGGGCAGGGGTGGCGATACGAGAGTATCCCACGGCATGGCTTCAGCGCTTGCCTCCAGGAAGGCGACGGCCGCCTCCAGATGACGCGAGGCGTAATTGTGAGTGCCTCGCAAGGTGAGACATTTGCGAATGATCGTTTCCCCGGTCAGTCCGAGGGCTGAATCTGGATGCACCATCCCCACCAGGCCGTAGTGTCCTCCAACCCGCAGCACTCGCACTGCTTCGGGGACCACCGCAGGATTCCCGCTCACTTCTAACACCGCGTCGACCGAACCCGCAGAGATTTGACCGGAGTCGGCGGGATCGAACGCCTCGCCGCCAAAGGCGTCAACCAGCTTGCGACGCTCCGGGTTCGGCTCGCTGACCAACACGCGCTTCCAGCCGGCGCGGCGCAAAATTGCGCACCCGTAGATCCCGAGCAGGCCGGCGCCCTGGATCAGGGCGCAATCGTGTGTCTCTCGGAGCGGCTCCGTCGAGGCCATCATCGTGGCTAAAGCGCAGTTCGCGGGAGCGCCCATCGAGTCTGTCACGCATTCTGGTAGCCTAACCATCTTGGTTCCCGCTCTTAGAATCAGGTGCGAGGCGTAGCATCCGTTCAGTGTATCCTCCGGTTTGAACCGTGCGTGGCCGTATTTGAAAACCTGGCCGCACTTCTGAGGGAGATCCCATTCACAACAGGTGCGGCACCGGCCGCATCCGACCGCCGAGCTCCAGGTTACCCTGCAGCCCACCCAGGCTGCCTCGACGCCCTCGCCGATCGCGACCACTCTGCCCACCCCTTCATGGCCGAGGACGGAAGGAGTAGGTTCGTTGCGACGGCCGTCGACCGTGTGCAAATCCGATCCGCAGATCGTGGAGAGCGACAGCTCGATCAGTGTCTCGCCTCGCCCCAGCGTAGGAATAGGCACCCGTTTGAGTTCAAACGGCTTTCCTGCTCCGTTGAAGACCAGGACTTCGGCTTCGTTGGTGTTCATGGCGGTTTACTCTGGGCTTGGATGTTCACGAGAGCAAGGGAGGTTAACGTCTGCCAAACCCAGCGGGTAGGGAGAGACTTGATCGATGTTCGATCCGATTGAGTTTATAATTCTGTTTTCCGTCGAACCCGCTCTAAGCATTACCTCCAAAAAGGCGGACTAAACAGGTTGCAGGAGATCCTCACTTCTTCGGGTGAGTTCCTGTATCCACGGCCGAGAACCCGCAGGGTTCAAAGAGATTAACCGCGGTGTGGAGAGCAGCGACACCCCCGGTCTGTCGGCCCCTATTCAACAGCACCCTGAAAGGCGTGCCACCCGTCGGCGAACGGACTGACGAACTGATTAGGTTCTTTGAGGAGTGGTAACGCAGGTCTCAGAAGCCGGTGGCATCGCTGCGCGATGCTCCGTACTTTTAACAGTTCCGGGGGTGCGAGCACCCCCGGCTACATCTCTTTGAACCCTGCGGGTTCGGGCCTTGCCGACAAAGTGAGAAACGACGGTGTTGCCCGACTTGTCTAGTCCGCATTTTTGGAGGTAAAGATGAGAGCCCTCTGCCGCTTTGGTCCCCCCAGCGTAGCTGGGATCCCCTCGGCGGTGCCGACCCTAACCGCTCAGCGTGCGATTCGTCCGCGATCCATCTAAAAGCACTCGCCCCGGTGAGCGCTGCCGCACCCGGGGCGAGTGAATGATTTGTCTAATCGGGGCCTCTTAGGACGCACTCAAGGCACCCGCAACCGATAGTAGCCAGCCGAGCCCCCGCTCAGTGGTAGATCCAGTTCCCACACAGGCATGGTCGGAGCTACTTCCATAACCGAGCTCCAGCTAGCCGTCGGCGCCAGAGTCGTGCTCGACTCAATCAGTACCGGCTTCCCGCCCTCCGTGAAGACACGGGCGCGCAATCCCTTGGGGCTGTGACCCAAGGGTTCGATGGCTAAGACGTTGCCCACTTGATGAAGCCGGGCCCGCGACGCTACCCCTGTATCTGTGTAGTCACTAAAGAGCCCATCCACGCCGAGGCGGAAGAAGGCTTGATACTCGGAGATCGGATCCCGAAAGCCATAGAGGCTGGCGTCATCCCGGAACGTGAACGCATGAACTACCAGGCCGGCTCGGTGGGCGGCCGCGATCACACCGGTGTCGCCCACGATCTCTCGGTCCTTGATATCCACGGTGCCGTCACCGTTGCGATCTTCAGCCATGCCGTCGCCATTCGGATCGTAGATCCTCGTTTTGAGCAGGTAGGGTTTCCAGGGTCCGACGCCATCGGCGTAGGTGCGGACAAAGTCCAGTCCCGCTGGTGTCAGCAGATCCGCGAAGGTGCGCGGATCGCCACTGATCACGAAGTCGTAAGGCTGGGCGTACGGCGCCACCAGCGAGAGCGACCCATCCGCATTGACGTCGTCGGCATCGATCAGCTGAACCAGTCGGACCTCGGTCATTTGGTTCAGTTGACGGAGATTCGAGACCTCAAACGATTGGATGTACACCGGTGCGTTCGAGGTGTTCCAGCCGGCGGCCGTCAGAGCTGCCAGCAGAGGCTCCTCCAGCGAAAGCCCGAGGCTGTCGTGAAAAGTGGGGTGCTTGGTTTCCGGATAGATACCGATTGTCCGCGCTTTCAAGGCGCCCTGCGCTTTGGCGAGTTCGATGACTTCCGTGAAGGTGGGCACTTCGTAGAGACCATTGAAGCTCTGATCCCGGCGTCCCAGGGGCTGAATGGCACGGAGGGTCTTGATTTCCGCCAGCGTGAAATCACTGGCAAACCAATCGGTGACCGCGACGCCGTCCACCATCTTGGTGGACTTGCGATCCGCGAATTCCGCATGCGAGCCCACATCCGTGGTTCCGCCCAACATCGGCTCGTGACGGGCGATGAGCACCCCGTCCTTGGTCGAGACGAGATCAGGTTCGATGTAGTCGGCCCCCATCTCAATGGCCAAGAGGTATCCGGCAAGCGTGTGATCCGGCCGATAGCCCGCAGCGCCGCGGTGTCCGATAACCAAGGGATCTTGGCCTGTGAGGGTAGGGAAGAGGCCCGGGACCGGGATGTTTTCGAGCGGTTGAGGGAATTTGATACGAATGAACTCCTCATTGTCCGCCACTCCGGGGATCCGGCCGGCGCTAAACGGATAGTTGTTGTCATTCAGGATCAACAATTCATCAGCGGCGGTGAGGATCAGGCTTTCGATCGTGGAGAAAGGCATCGGATACTCGTTCACCGGACTTGCCAGGTGATTGGGGTCCGGGATGCGGAGCAGATCCACCAGAAGCGTCTTCGCGACGAACCCTGAGGAGTCAACACGGTTGAGGTCCAGCAGGAAGAGCCTCTTAACCCCGCTGGGGGCATCGGCGAGATCGGTTTCTGTCAGCACAAACTTGTTTTGTCCGACCGGGGAGAAGTCACCGATATGATTTCCCCGGGCACGTGCGCTGTCCATTTTGTAGAACAGTCGGCGGTCGGTGTAGCTTTTGGTCACCGTGTCGAACTCGAAGATGATCAGCTTTCGCTGGTCTGGGTCGGTCGTCAGGGGACCTTCGAGGATGGGGTACAGTTTCAAGCCGTCCGCGCTGATGGCCATTCCTTCGAAGCCTCGGCTGTTGGGGAGATTGGCTGTTTGGCCGCCCAGGAGCGGGTTGCTGGGGGATTGGATGCCTGGTAGAGGAATCGGGGCTTCGAGGACCTTACCTTGGGCGTCCGTGTGCAGGAGAAAAGGGCCAAACTCTTCTCCGAACCAGAATGTGCCATCCGCAGCCCTCCGGAACGATTCGAGATCGAAGTCAGCTCCGGTGAGCAATCGTCCGGCGGTGATGGTGGCATCGACGGGCACGTTGGTGGCGCCGTTCGGATAGAACGCCTGATCGGCGACGATGGGGAAGTTGATTTTGCGGTCAGGGTCGCTGAGGGTCACGTTTCCTTTGTAAACGACCGTGCCCGATCCACCGCTGGCCGTCTTGAAATCCACGGTGACATTGTGGAAACGGAGCAGGCTGTCGGCCGAATTGGCTTTCGCACCGAAGCCATTGTCAGTGAGGACCAGGTAGCCGCCGTTCCCGTCATCCAGGATGCCGGAGAAGCCTTGCACCGGCTGTTGGCCGACGAAGGGAGTGGCCACCCCGTTGGTACCGACGATGAACTGACCTGAAGTGGGTCCTGCGGCGAACGTGGCTCCCGGTAGTTTGGCGAAACCGGTGATCTGTTGGGCCGAGGAAAGGTCCACGGCGAGGTGGAGCTGCGTGTAGAGTGAAAGAGCGACGGTCGCGGCTCTTAAGCTTCCGAGCGAAGCGTGGCGGCGTAGAAAACGGTCACGATTCAATTCTGGTGAGTAGCTGTTCATGATGCATCCTTGTCGACGAACACTTGGTTTAGTTGGTTGGAGAGGTTGTTATTTTATTGGGTCAGCCGACGGTCTGTTCGGCTCCACCCTCTCTAACAAGTGCGTTGTTTTTTGGACAAGTGACGTTCCGATGATCATTGTGACCTTTGCATTGTCATTGGACTCAAGGTGTCCTTGGACCGGTAGATCGCGGGTGAAAAGGTGTTGGCTGTGAAGACCGGGTTAAAAATGCACCGCATCCCGGGGGCGAGTAAGGGACCGTGCAAAAATAAATTCGGGTTTTGGCGCGAGCGCTGCCAGGCCAGATGCTAGGCGCGAGAATGGCGCATCCCCCCGCAGTGGGGCTGTAACTGACGAGCAACGACGCAGTTGGCCTGGCACCGCCCCGCCCCGCGGGGCTGGGTCCTTCTCAGATTCTGGCTTCGTTACTCGCTCGTCACAGACCGCTGTGGGTATGCTCCTCTCTCGTGCCTCGCCAGAATGTTAGAATTCCTCCAGCAAAACCCGGATTGATTTTTCCACGGTCCCTGAGGGCAGGACGGCATCCGAAAACGGGGAAACATTCAGTTGCCAAGTGCGGCCGAACTTGTTAACACCAACGCGTCTTCAGGAAGCGGGTGTGGTTCAATGGTAGAATGTGAGCTTCCCAAGCTTGAGACGAGGGTTCGATTCCCTTCACCCGCTCCAAGTTGATTATCAAGGATTTGTGAAAATCATGCTAACGTGGGCTGCTAACAAATCCCTAGATTTCAATGAGGTTCCAGGATGTTCAAGGACGTAGGGGCGGGGGGGCACGCGAGCATGGAGGCTGAGATTCGGTCGACGGGTTTTTCAAACCAAAAAAACTATCCAAACTCGCATCACCTATGAGGCTTAAACCTTGGAGAGCGTATTACCTGATTGCCCTCGTGGTTTCTGGTTTGTTGGTCGGCCTCCTTCCCATCTTGCAGGCGGAGGAGCAATACTTCAGCACTGTCACCTCGAAAGGAGTTTCTAGCCCAGACCGTGTTGGCAGTACCACGAACACAATAGAACTTCTAGCCGGCCAAACCTTCATGATGGTTCAGGCATCCCAAGCGGGCCTCCCGAAAGAAGCCTCGCAGGGACTACAGCCACCTATCATCGAGGTTACTTTGGAGCGGGAAGGACGATTCTACCAGGTATGGCGCTGGACCGGGGGCTTGGATCGGTTTGGAGAAGGACTTTCGACATTCGCATTGGGCCCTTACGGGACGGTTTCCGGACCCGGCAGGCTTCACTTTATTGGGGCGGATACTCTATTTACCTACAAGATCATTCCCGGCCCCGACAATCCGCAGAAGACTTCCATTGTACTTCCAGGACCAGAGAATGCCATGAACGTGACGATGGAAGTTAGCACTGACCTTTCAAGCTGGGTGGCGACCACCAATGGATTGAAATCGGGTGAAGTTGCTCAGTTCTTTAGGATTCGGTTGCAGAAATCAAGTTTACCTCAACCATGAAAGCGACCCTAGCCCTCATTACTTTCCTCTGCGCCGCTAGCTGCAATGCAGCCGAGATCCGATGGACCGCTGCTCAGTCGCCGATTAACCTTGCCAAGACTTTCGAGATTCCTCCGAACGATACTCTAATCATTGAGGCCGGAGTCGTTGTGAACTCATCAAGCCAGTTTCTTGTGCCTTACGAGAATAGCAAGGTGGTGATCGTGGGAACCGAGCATAAGCCGGTTGTGTTTATCGGAGGCGGAATCGATGCCTATCGATCGGGTAACCAGATTCTCGTCCGGTATCTGATCATGACCAACGGATGGATCCAAAGTGGGAGGGATGCAGCGCGCTTCGAGGCGTATGACTGCACCTTCCAAGCTACCGCTTTTAGCACCCGGGGGAAAACCAATATCCTCATGCGTAACCGCTTCCTCGGGCAAGTCAACTGGGACATCGGCAACACCACTCTGGTGAATAACTTGTTTACTTTTCCACCAGGTGCTCCACCAGAGACAGTAATGTTTAATTGGCCCCCCGCTACCTCGCTGATTAGATACAATTCGTTTTTGGTAGGCAACATGACTGTGATCCGTTCTGGCACCTTCGATATTTCCCTGAATTACTGGACCACTACCAATAGCCAGGTCATAGAAGATCGGATTATCGATCGGAATGACACGTTCAACAGTCCGGGCTATGTCACGTTTACACCATTTCTAACAGCCCCAGACCCTGAGACACCAACTCTCCCAGACCAGCCAGCTCCACCGAAGGCTCCGGTCCTTGATGTTAAGAAATCCATCACCATCGAGTTTACCTCGGAGCCTTTGATCTTCTACGCGATTGAAGGATCCAATGACACAAAGGTCTGGAACGTCCTTCTAGGACAGATTCTTGGCGATGGCGGACGCATTTCGCGATCCCTTGAAGCCGAGGGAAGCTTTCTGTTCTATAGAATCCGAGCCAGTAGAGAACCTTGAGATGGATCTGGTTGAGTGAATAAGCGGGGACGTTCACCGCCGTTTGTTGTCCCACTGCTCAACCTTTTGTTGCCGATCCGACCACAAGCGGTTCAGATGTTTTCGAACCTGGGCGCACGCCTCTACAAGCTTTTGGTCCTCCTCCGTCCTGGGGTGTTTCAATCGCTTAAACGCATCTCTCAACTCCTTCGATAGAACATATATAGCGAACGATTTCTTGGGGGTTTTCATACGGACTCCTGCAGCAAAGAAAGCCGATGTCAGAGCAATCTAGCAACTCGGAAGTGTGGTGGAACCGCCCAAGCTTTCAACTGTCTGGGTAGGCGTTCATGAGTGAATATCCGAAAATGTGCGAGTAAACTGTTAAAAGCACCAGGCTATTGATATAAGTTCCGCCAAAGATGTTGCCGAAGGCTCCCTGCATGTGTTTGCTTTGTCTCCGGAGCGCTTTTGGTAGGCTCCCGCGAGCTTCGGCTAAATAAGGCATCGTAAGAAGAATATGAAATTGATCATCTCGTCTCTAAGAATCGAGAATTTCCGCTCCTTGAAACGGCTCGAACTTGAGAACCTGGCGAGGGTCAACCTGATAACGGGACGGAATAACACTGGGAAATCGTCTCTCCTAGAAGCGCTACGCATCATGGCCTCGGATGCCGCTCCTTCTATGCTTAACGCGATCGCCAGGAATCGAGAAGAGGACTACAGCGAGTCTGAAGACTCAACCAGAGGTGCAGAATCAGAAGGACTCCTACAGATAGGAAGTCTTTTCACGGGATTTCCCCAGGTAGCAGATATCCGTGAGCCCATCGTTTTGGAAGCCCCAGGAAATGACCGCGCGTTGGGGCTTTCGCTTTCGGTTAAATTTTTTACGGAGGAACGTCAGGAGGACGGAAGCAAGAAATTCGTTCCTCAACAGCCTGAGCTTTTCCCATCCGAAGGCCTGATGCCTCCGGATGGTTTGATTGCCGCCCTAGTTACGGAGCGGACCGGCCGGGCACGTCGGGTGATTCCGGTCGATCTTTTGAAACGGTCTTACCTTCGAAATCGGATTTGGCGCTTGGAGGTACCTGAGGAAGTAGGTCTTCCTTGCGCTTTTGTCAGTTCGTATGGAAACGAACGCACTTCAAACGTTGGTCACCTCTGGGACAAGATTGCTCTGTCGGACCTTGAGAACGACATCGTAGATGCTCTCCAGCTGATTTCGCCGGATATAATGGCGGTATCGATGGTGGGCGTCGAAGGTAATAGGACGCATAGAACCGCTATTGTTAAGTCCTCCCGTTTCCCGCGTCCGATCCCGCTTCGATCCTACGGAGACGGGCTCAATAGGCTATTTAGTATCGCGCTTTCATTGGTGAATGCTAAAGGTGGTCTGCTTCTCATTGATGAGTTCGAGAATGGTATGCACCATACTGTGCAGCTCGACGTCTGGAAGGCGATTTTTCGCTTGTCCACGGCTCTCAATATCCAGGTGTTCGCTACTACCCACAGCTGGGACGCCGTGAGGACTTTTCAGGAAGCTGCAGCAGCTGATCCCGAGGAAGGTTCGCTCATCCGGCTTGCGAGGTATGATGACATCATTGTCCCGACGATTTTCCGTGAGGACGAACTTGCCATCGTCACCCGTGAAAGCGTGGAGGTGCGATGAGAATGCAAAGCAAACATGTGCTGCTCGTCGAGGGCAAGGATGAAGTCAATGTTCTCGACGCCATTTGTGTGCGAAAAGGCATCACGACTCCCGCCATCAAGGAGCAACAAGGAATTGAGAGATTGCTGAATGTCCTGCCAGTTTTTCTAAAGGGAAGCGACATTGATTCCCTAGGCGTGATCATCGATTGCGATACCAGTACGGCTGCAAGTTGGGCGGCGTTGAAAGCTAGGCTGGAAGGGGCGGGATTCGATATGGTGCCGAACGAACCTGATTTGAGTGGAACAATTTTGCTACCCCCTCAACGATCCTATCTCCCTCGCGTAGGGGTATGGCTGATGCCCGACAATTCTTCCAAAGGGATTCTCGAAGATTTCCTGCGTTTCATGGTTCCGTCCGCGCGTTTGTGGGATTACGCGAAGTCCTGCCTGGTTGGCATCCCTAACGAGGAGGTTCGGTTCAGTGATCTGGATAGACCGAAAGCATTAATCCATACCTGGCTAGCTTGGCAGGAGGAGCCGGGTAGACCATTTGGGACGGCGATCAGGGCCAGGTTTCTAAATACGGATGTGCCTGAAGTCGATGTCTTCGCAAGTTGGCTGCGCCGCCTCTTTGACCCACAACGCTAGTTAGCCTGTACGCCAGATCCTCGGAAACGGCCTGACATTCTGCATCTTTTTATTCTAGCCACATTGTTCCCTGTATTTGTGAAGCCTCTCAGACTTATGGATGTTTCCGAAGCGTTAACCTCGGAGGAGAATAATCCGGCTCTCAAACAGAAATGGCGCACTTCCGGAATGCGAAGAGTTCGGTTGTTATGTTGGAAGCTTTATAGGCAAACACCCTTGGAAGAGCCGATCAATCGCAACAAGGAGGGCATTGTTGCAGCGGCTTGTAAAATCTCTTGGACAGAATACCTCGGCTTGAAAGCTCAGCATCCCGACTTGTGGCAAAGCTGGGCGCTCAAGAGGGAGAAAGCCAAGCTCCATGGCTGGCCACCTCAACCGCCTCAACTGAGAAGGTGGAGGAAGCAGGGTGCCCCGGCTAGAGCGCGTAGGCAGAAAGAGGCATTGGCGAAGGTTCCCGGAACGTATGGGCTAAACAAGGACATGAAGTTAATGGTTTGGGCTGCTAAGCAGTTGGGGTATTAACCCGTCTAGGAGGTAAAGTGCTACACCCAAAGCGCGCGGAAGTTGCAGGAATAGAAGGTTTCCCCTCACCTGGTTTGGCACTGCCTGCTAAACCCCTTTAATTTGCTCCGTGGTAAGGCCTAGGACGCGTCATGTCCTACCTGGGCTACTTTGGGTTGAGGTGGCGGTCAAAACGCCTCACAGCCTCACCTCCGGGAATCTCTTACGATTGCACCTCTGGAAACGAGGAAGCCTCGGAATCTGCCTTTCGTTTCCAAAGCCTTTTTTACGCTCGTTTCCAGGAGTATTGAAAAAGACCAACGATTGGAGGTTTTGAAACCCTGGAAACGGTTTCGTTTCCAGTTTCGTTTCCATTCGTTTCCCGTTTCCACGCCTAGGGAGGGAAACAAGAAACGAGGCGAAGCGTATTCAAGGGCAGGGGAGGTACTCGCGGGCCTCCTTCCGGATTAATCCTCGCTCGATCGCTTGCTTGGCCAATTTGCTAACCTGTCCCTTACTGACTCCCATCTCCACCGCTATGTCGCTTGCGCTGCTTAACCCGTCTCTAACCCATCCCACAAGTTGGTCTAGCGGGGAGACGATGGCACACCGGACTTCCACCTCGTCCAATGTTGGCTTTGTCGTAAACTCCCACTGGTAGCTTGGGCATGCTTCCTCGGTCCCGTTCCGATTCTTGATGAACTTGGAGACGAAACGAGCCCCGGTCTTAGGGGATGCTGCATCCGCCACCTCGCTAAGCTGGATGACCCAAAAAGCAGCATCCTCCCGGCGGGAGGTTCCACGCATTTGACCGTTTCTTCCGGCGTGGGCGACAATCACCACCGCAATCCGGTTCCGTCGCAGCGTTAGCAGCCAAGGGAGGACAAGCTCCCAAGCATCAGCATCATTCTCCTTAACGCCGGAGAACAGACAGCTGAGATTGTCCAGGATCAGGATCTCAACACCGTTGGCCTGACAATGCGCGAGAAGCGCCTGCTGAGTCGTTGGGTCGCTGAGATTAAGAACCCTTCCATGCTGGTGAAAGAAGGCTTCGTGCTGGAGGAATGTGAGATTCTCCGAGGGCAGGGAAGCAATTAACCTATCTCTCTCCAACATCGAATCGAGCGGCATCTCACCGTCAACGTAGAGGACTTTTTTGGTCCTGTGTACTGTCCAGAGCCCGCATGAACCGTGGCCATCCGCACACTTCCGAGCCATTAACATGCTGAGCCAGGTTTTGCCTAAGCCACGCGGCGCAAAAACAAATCCTAGGTCTCCCTCTCGGAACCACTCGCCAATGATTGGTTCACGCTTGGGGATTTCCAGTTGAGCGAGCGAGGTTGGATTCATAGCACTCTGGCCCATCATCCGCGTTAGTTCCTCCACTTCTCTTGCAGTGGACGGGTTGTGGTCAAGGCTGGGAAGGCCTTGTGCCAAACTAGCGATTCCGCTTTGGACAATTGCCAGTTGGGATGTCTCTTCCTTGATCATGGCAGGATCCTCCACAGCTCCGAGTCAGCTTTATAGTGGCGGGGGTGTAGGTCTCGAAAGTCATAGAGATCTTTCACAGGGGAATCGTCCCGCTTGGTATAAGCCCCAAAGTCGAAGAGATCGACCTTGGCCGCTCCCGCAGCCCTAAGTTGCTTCACCCATTTAGCGGCTCCATTGACCCCTTCTTTATCTGCATGAGGGAACAGCCGAATCCTCTTTCCTCGGAAGTATGGCAAGGCTTCTTCTGTGATATAAGGGCAAGCGCTTAGCATAGCGACGATAGCGCAACGCATGGAAGTGTTGGAGAAATGCTCGGCTTGTTCCCACTGAGCCAAATAGTGCGCTTCTAGAAAGTCAGGGATGCCCTCCACTAAGACGACTGTATCATGTTTCGCAGCTTCAAGAATCCCGACCGGCCATTGCTTCCATGTTCCAGCAATTCCATGGCTCTTTCTCTCTTCCAGGTGGAACGTTGCAGGGTAAGGCTTTTGATCTACTCTTCTCGCCTCTAAGACGTAATCGCTCTTGTCGGTCACGGCGTAGGACTCGTAGCCCCCGTAGGAGCCAAAGAGGAGAAGCCCCCGGGTAGTTGCCAGTTGAAGGCCTTCTAACGAGTAAGGTCTAGCTTTCGAGAGTCTTCCTAACTGTTCATCGGTTCCGATAGTCCATCCTTCCTTGGATGGCTTTTTCTCTCTGGGCAATGGCTGGTTGGCCACTGGGCTGGTTGGTCTGGCGGGCAGGGTAACCTTGGAAGCAGAATTCTCCAGGAGCCAGCCCCGAGGTTTGCCCACTTGCTTGGATTCAGCATCGCGAAGCTTGTGAATCAGATCGGCTTCGCTCCAGGGAGGAAGACACTTGGAATTCCATTGCTGAAGGATCGGGAGGGATTCCGTGATAGTGAGTCCGAAGCCCTGCACTAAAGAGATGGCAACGCTGTAGGTTTGATTGTGGCCACCGCTCCCGCTGATGGCAGGAGGTGTTGCTGCTAGGTAACGGGAAGCTCGTTCCTGAGGTGTCATCTATCACCCCCGATCTTCAATCCGAGAATTCTATCGTCTAGGCGGGGTTTGCTTGCAAGTTGGTAAGTCTGGCAATAGGGTAGGACATCACCCGTATCACCCCCGGCTTGCTTAACAGCGGTCGGGGCCTTTCTTTGTGTTGAGATGGTGCTCATATGCATCAAAAAGGCATTAGTTAACCGTCATTTCACAACCCTCCACGTATCGCAGGATGCTGTCCAAGTGAAAGAGTCTTACTCCCTTCATCCTTCCCGGTTCCCTAATGCTTACTGAACGAATTCGCCCATGGGTCGCTAACTCGTACAGCTTTGACCGTGTAAAGCCCGAGTAGTGTTCCGGTCCGCTCTTGGGTGCGCGGATCCAAATGGGAATTCCTTTATCTCGCTCCCGTTGAAGTTCACTTGCAGATGGCGATAGGGAGACTCGCTTGGGAGGTTCCGGAATCTTCCGCGCAAGAATTGAGGTTGTGATGTGTTCGCATTCGGTTTGATCGTTGCTCTCAACTACCGACTGCCAGTTGGTCTTTTGTGCTTTTGTCATGTGTTTGTTCAGCGAAGTCCAATGACTTCACGACACATGGATAGCATGTGGATAATCTGGCTTTTCGAAGAGCTAAGACCGCAAACTACATACTCCTCTCAGCAAAACACAGCGACCCTCCGGCATCTAACATCTAAGGGAAATTCATTCTACATGCCGCTGTAGGCATTACGCAGAATCGGCAGCTAGATTTAACTTCCAAATGTTTTTTTGGTGAGTTTTTTTTGAGGCGAAGTTTTGGGCGTGGGCCTGGCCCTTCGCTTACTCGCCTTCAAGAAAACGCCTCTATGCCAGTATTTAAAAAACAGGGCCTGCTCGTTTGCTTCCTGAAAACTATTCATGTCAGGCCATTTCGCATAGCCCTCGCTGATTTCGATCTCGGTTGGAGTTTCTCCCAGTCTTCTGGTTAGATCCCAACGAACATAGGCTTTTGCGATTCTAGCCAGTTCGGCGGTCCGTCCTTGGCACTGAGGAAGGACCCGTTTCAGAAAGTGGTCACGCTTTATGGGGGGACAGTCCTGACGCGGGAGGAAAACCGCGTCGCGTCGTGCGTCCTCCTCCTCCATTTCGCGGACTTCCTGCTCCCACATGTCTTCCTCCAGGCATTTCCGACACTTCCTCCACAGCGTCAAAGCCTCAGAAGCTATATCCTCTATTTCGTTTGCAGTTTTAGAGGCCTTCAACGTGGCGGCGAGGAGCGCTAACTCCTGCACTGTGGGTCTGTCTGGTAGCCTGTCTTCCATAGCATTTGTCAGCTAATCCGAGGCATCTTGTCCACGGCCCGGCGCAGCGTCTCAAGGTCATGGTGGGAGTAGGTCTTATGTGCCGACTGGGATGAATGTCCGGTAAGCTTCATCCGCAATTCAGGAGCAACGTCAGCATTGGCTAGGACAGAGGTGAAGCTGTGGCGAAGGGCGTGAAATGTTCTTCGGCAGATCTTGCGCTTGCCGCTACCGTCTACTTGCTGAAAGTCTACACCTGCCTTCTCCATGATGCGCTTGAAGCCTTCAGACAAGCCATGGCGTCCTCCTGGGCCCTTATTAGCCATTCCAGGCATGACGAACTTCTCTGCCTTGTCTGAGACGGCCAAGGTCTCCAGGTGGGTCAGCAGCTGAGGATGGATCGGCAGGAGAACCGTCTTGCCCGTCTTGGTTTGCTTGTAGGTGAGAAGTCCCTTGGCCAGATCAACCGATTCCCACTCCATCCGGCAGCAGTCTCCGAGCCTCGCCCCGGTGAAGTAGGCCAAGTAGATCATCGTTTTCCATTCCCCCTTGGCCGCATTAATTAGGATCTTTACCTCGGCAGGGGTGAAGGTTCCGCGCTCCACTGAATCCCTTTCCGGCAGCTCCACCGCCTCTGCTGGGTTCGTGGTGATCAATCCTTCTCGCCGTGCCCGGTTAAACGCGGTTCTCAGAATCTTGCCGTCCAGCTGAACGGTGGTGGGAGAGCATCCCGAATCCGTTCGCTTCGTGAGGAATGCTTGAATCTCTCTGGTGGTGACTGCTGAGAGCGGCTTCTTGGCTCGGTGTCCAAGGTGCTCGATGAACTCCTCCACGATCTGCTTGTAACGAACGCCGGTCGCAGTGGACTTGGTCGCCTCCTTGCCTTCAATCCAGGAGCGCAGCCATTCGCTCGTAATGCGGGTTCTAAGCGTTTCTCCGCCCCCGGCCCTCTCTAGGATACCCTTCAAGATGGCCGTCGCTTGGGCTTCAACCAGGGAACCGGCCCCAGCCAGCTTCTCGGTCCTTTCAATCTCCAGGGCGAAGGCCGTTGCAGCGCTTCGGTCGGTTAGCTTGGTGCTCTGCATCCTCAACCTTCCTGAGGAGTCTCTCCAAGCGGCGTGGTAATACTGGGAACCCGGTCTGCGATGGATACTGGCCATGCCTGCTAACGTATTGCTAACGTCCAGCGGTGTCAACGATGTCTGTATGTGACTATTTATTAAGGAATTGCACTGAGGCCTTACCTGGAATCTATACGAGGGTTCGATTCCCTTCACCCGCTCCACTGATAATCAACAACTTGCGAATTAGTGTAGCGCTAGTGTAGCAAATTTCAGTTGTACTACTCCTTCCGATTACCCCTATCCGCTGTTATTGCCAAATCAGCGACTTCTTGGGGCGAATCGTTTTTTGCGAGGCCGCAGCAGGCCATTTTCGACTCAAAACGCTGCCCTTCGAGATTTGGGTTTTGGCGGACGGGAACAACCTTTGACCGGAGGGAATCAAACGCGGATGGACAACCGCCGCGTGGGCCGAGCGGTGTCCTTGATGGCGTGATTTTCGGTTGCTATTTGAGCGGTTTCCTCGGGCAAGGCTGCTTCGACCTGACTCGACGCTTGGTTCTTCGTGAGGTCAAGCTTCTCGGTGATCTCGTTTTGCCGGCGCGTAAGTTCTTGATAACGCTCCTCGCGATCAAACGCGGCACCGACCTTGCCTTCGAGTTCCTTGGCTCGCTTCTGCGCGTCGGCAATCGTGCCTTCGAGCTTCACGCCGCGCTCCTCAAATCCTTGCACGGTTGATTCCAGTGAACGAATCGTGCCGAGCGCGGTATCGGTGACTTTGGCGGCGTAACTGTTTTTGCCGCGCACCACCAAATCCGGGTCGCCGATGAAACCGGAACGCAAAAACAAATCGAAGCCGGCGAACCGGCCCACGCGCACGTCATCTCCGCTGCGATTCTTCAGCTTCTCGGC
>JAEUHE010000061.1 GCA_016793885.1 Verrucomicrobiales bacterium | reverse complement strand
CGCGCCTCCTCCAAGCGTGATATCCTCTTACCCGTCCAGCTAGTAACCAACCGACCCCCTACCGATCCGTCGCCGCCTCCGCCTGAAGGCGGAACTCCGTACGGGGACCAGCCCCTTCGGCGCATGGAGTTCCCACTTTAGTGGGGGACGCGCGCCTGATGCCACCGGTATAGAAGCTTACCCGTGACGTGCTAGAAACCTTCGGCACCCCTACCCATTCTTCGCCGCCTCCGCCTGAAGGCGGAACTCCGTACAGGGACCAGCCCCTTCGGCGCATGGAGTTCCCACTTTAGTGGGGGACGCGCGCCTCATGCTATAGGTATAGGAGCTTACCCGGGACGTGCTGGAGGTCCTCCCCCCCGTCCCTTGACATCAAATCATCCCGTGTTAGCGTCTGAAACATCACCCAGCGCCGCGCGCCTGTGTCCTGCTTCGCTCGAGCCCACGCCGGTCAGGGGCAGGTTAATGATGTTGTCACAAGGAACCTATCGCCATGACTCACCCAAAGTCACAGATGCCTCTCACTCGCGCTGATCGCCCGATGTCAGGAAGAATCGCTTCGGTCCTCCTCATTTCGCTTTCAACACAACTTAGCGGCTTCGGCACAAGCGTCGCCTGTAATGAGCCATCGCTACGAGCGGCGGTCGAGCAAGGAGGACTGATTCAGTTCGGATGCGATGCGACCATCCGCCTCTCCAAACCCTTGTCCATCACCAAGGACACCATTCTGGACGCGACGGGCCATCGCGTCGTCTTAAGCGGCGACGACCAAGTCAGAATCTTTGAAGTGGCCGCCGGCACGAGTCTCAACCTGACCAACCTGATCCTGACCCAAGGCTATGCCATCGGGGGAACCAACAACCAAGTTCCGGAGGTGGGCGACGCGGCGGGGGGAGCAATCCTTAGCTTAGGCCGGAGCCTCGTCGCCGTGGACTGCGCCTTCACCTCCAATCGAGTCGTGGGAGCCCGAGGATTCATTGCACCCAACGCGGAAACTTTCCCGAGGGCTGAACGAGGGGGCCACGCCGTGGGAGGAGCGGTTTCTGCGTATGCCGGGAGCGTTCGGTTCGAACGATGCCTCTTCCAAGGGAACCAGACTCAAGGCGGACTAGGAGGTACCTACCAGGACGGGGACCAGATCAACGACTCCACCAGCCCTGGAGGCAACGCCGCTGGAGGAGCCCTGCACAGCACGGCGACAGAACTGACCCTTCGTGACTGTCAGCTGCTCGCCAATCAAGCCTCGCCCGGTTATGGCGGACAACTGTCAAGTATTGGAAACCGATTCAGCAACGCGACGGGACTCGGGTCAGGGGGAGCAATCTACAGCGCCAGCGGAGTGAGCCACATCGAAGGGTGCACCTTCCAGTCCAATCGGCTGCTGATTCCGGGGAGTCGCTATGGCGGTCCTTATGCCGGGGGAGGCATTTATAACCTCCAGGGCAGGATGACTATTCATGACACGACCCTTTCGGGGAATCAGGTTTATGGTTCGCTGGGCAACTTGAGCATGGGAGGTGCCATCTACAATGGAGGCCGTCTAGATCTACGGCACTGCCAGCTCCAGACCAACTTGACGAGAGGAGCCGGGACAGATTCGAGCGGAGGCGCCCTTTTCAATGCCGGGCAATGCACGATCGAATCCTCAACCTTCCATGAGAATGCGGCTCAAGGCGAATACTGGTTTTACAGCGCCCGCTTGACTTTTCCAGGGCAGGCCAAAGGAGGAGCGATATACAATGCTGGATCGCTCGACCTGCTCAGCAGCTCGTTCGTCCGGAACACGTCCGGCATCGGGAACGTCAACACCTCTGTTGGTGAGGCCTTCGGTGGCGCCGTCTATAACACGGGGTGGTATAGGGGAACCAATGCAACTTTCTTCGAGAACGCGACTCACCCCTCCGGAACCCTCGGAGGGTTTGGGGGAGCCATCTTCAACCAAGGCACGACTACCCTGGCACATGCCACCTTGGCAGCCAACCGAGTCCTGGCTGCGATTCCCAAAGGCAACTACACCGGCCGCGGAGGTGGCATCTTCAGCACCAACGGGACCGTAACGCTGCTGAACTCCCTGCTGAAGCATGGATCCAGTGGATCCAACTGCTTTGGTGCCCTCACGGACGCAGGAGGCAACCTGAGTTCGGACGCCAGCTGCCACTTTGCCAATGGCTTGAACAGCATTGATCCCCTGCTCGGGCCGCTCAAGACCTACGAGAACGGGGTTCCACTGCTGGTGTTGCTGTCAGGAAGCCCCGCCATTGACGCAGCCCTGCCGGAATCCTCTCCCGCTTCAGACGCACGGGGAGCCTCCCGACCTTTCGGCCCCAAACCCGACATAGGTGCTTTCGAAAGCCATGGGGAGTTTGCTCCCAACACGCTATGGGTCGATCGTCTCAGCTCTGGCGAGATCCAGATCTCCCACTACTCGCCGACGAAGCAACCCCGCGTGCTGGAATTCTCCAGCGACCAGCAGACTTGGAACAACGAGCCGCCGGGGACAGCCAGCCGAGATCTGGTTTCCAGCTGGCGAGTCCCCATCCACGCAGGCGATTTCACCCGCTGGTTCCGCGTTCGATGGCAGTGATGAACAAGAATGCCCAAGCCCGAGAGCCTGCAGGCCGAACTCATACCTGGTTGTGCGGCCTTCGAGGAGACGAGCCAATCAGCAGGGCGGTAGGCAAGCCGCCTAAGAGACGGTTTGCCTACCGCCCTACCGCCCTACCGCCCTACCGCCCTACCGCCCTACCGCCCTGCCGCCCTGCCTGAATGGCTGGCTTAGGTTGTTGACGATTTCCTTCGTGCTGGATTACACTCATTCTTATCCGACTGCAGTTAGATGGATCGGAGCCAGGGCACGTCCAAAGGCCTCAAAACGAACCGTGGAGGTTCGAACACCGCGTGCGAAATTATGAACGCTTTTCCACTAGTCCCACCCTCAGCGCGAGACATCTGCTACTTCCGCTCCCCGCAATGGTTGCATGGTTTTCGGCGGGTGGCGACGCGCGTGACCTTCTTGCCTTGGTGCATCTTGACCTTAAGCCTGATCGGGGTTTCTGCTGGGGCAGCCAGTTATCCCCTCCGCTACTCCTTACCCGAACCGGGGCCGGTGTCGCTGGCGGTTTATGCTGAGAACGGGAGTATGGTCCGCACCGTCCTCGCCGGCGATGTTCGGACAGCCGGCTCCCATACGGAGTTGTGGGATGGCAAAGATGAGGCAGGTGCTCCGGTAACAGACCCGGAGAGGTGTCGATGGAAGTTACTCAGCCCGAAACCTCTGACGGCGGAGTATCTACTCTCCTTGGGAAGCTCATTTCCCGCCGGAGAAGGAATGCAGGAGCACGGGGTAGGCAACCATTGGGGCCCCAGTTCCATCGCGGTGCATCACGACTCAGTGATTGTGGGAGCGATGGGGACTGAGGGGGCTCCTGGGGCTCTTCGCATGACGAAGGATGGAGCGCGCAGAATCTGGAGTGCTGATGCGCCAGCGAGCTTTCTTGGCCGCTGTGCACTGGCCATCATGGACGGCTGGGTTTTTCACCTCCAACAGAACTATATTCTGGGTGGCCACCCCATCGACCAACCCAACGGGCCTGACCGACCCGTGGGACGAATTCCGTGTTCCCCTTCCATACCTGTTGGATTCCGCCGCGATGCCGCCTGGCCTGGGGACCCGATCCCGGGAGGGGATACTCAACTGGCGGATATGGATCTGGCCGCCCGGCTGGTGGCAGGTGAACGTCAACTCGTGCTCAGCTACCTGAACCACCACGAGATCCAATGGATCGATCCTGTCATGGAATTTGATGTGGCCGACTATTCGGTGCCTTGCCTGGAAGTACAGCCCTCTGTTCGCATCCTTGATCGCATGTCGGTGCCTTCACCTCGAAGTGTGGCGATTGATTCGGATGGATCGGTTTTGGTGCTGAGTGAAACTCGGTTGCTCCGGGTTTCTCGGACGACGAGATCGATTGCGGTCGTGGTCGATCACCTGGAGTCTCCTCATCGGTTAGATGTAGATCCGATCAGCCGCGAGATTCTCGTCGCCGAACGGGGCAGCAGCCAACAGATCAAGCGCTTCTCGGCCGATGGCGTCCTGTTGGCTACCTACGGGAGACTGGGGGGACGGCTGGAGAACGGGTTGTATGATCCCGAAGCTGGTTTCCTGGATCTTGACGACATCGCCGCGGATAGTGATGGAAGCTTTTGGGTGGTGGAAGGCAACACGGCACCACGTCGGGTGGCTCACTTCAGCGCGGGTGGACGCTTGATCCGGGAGTGGTATGGAGGACAACCTTGGAACCCTTTCGCCTCGGCGGACCCCGACAATCCCGCGGTTGTGTGGGCGGAGTCCAGTCGTCGACCCCGAGGTCAGCATCTCATGCGGCTGGAGGTAGACTATGCCACGCGGTCCTGGCGGGTGCACTCGACGTATCAAGTTCCTATGGCTTACTCGCCGGGAGTGGGAATCAATGTTTGGAAGGTACGGAAGCATGAGGGAGTTACTTTTCTGGTTCGCGACAATCAGCGTAATCTCTCGATGGCCGGGGGGAGTTTGGAAATTCTGCGGGTTGATGAAACCAGCTGGCAATTGAAGCCGTGCGTGCTTGCCAACGCCGGGTGGCCGGGTGACCCTCACGCGGAGGCCGGTTCGATCCTCCGGTCTCCGCACGACGGCTTTATCTGGACGGATGCAAATGATGATGGGATCCAGCAGGAGGGCGAATTTCGTCGCTTTCCAGGTTTTCGAAAGTGGTTCTACGAGGTGAGTGATCCCCGAATCGATGCCGGCTTTGGCATTATCTATCGAGATCAGGTCACGCGCCGGGTTCATCGGTTGCTCCCGCGAGCTTGGAATACCTCGGGCGTTCCGGAATATCCGGATTGGCCAGAAGCCCATTCGGCCAGCTTTGCGGCGATTCCGGAACTCGCGACCGAAGGAGGAGGCAGTCCCGCGATTTACGGGCAGGCACATTTGCTGAGTGGTGGGTCCGACGGGTCTGTGTATGGGGCGTTCCCGTTGGGCCTGCGGGGTTTCGATTCGGTCGAGGCCGTTCGGTTGGTTCGCTGGGATCCCGAGGGCAAACTGAGGTGGGTGATCGGTGCAAATCGGCACCAGGACCAGCCGCCCTTTATCCGGGTGCTTTCTCATGCCCGGATTGATCCTCCGGCACCCGGCTACGTGATCACTCCGCGTAACAACGTGGGGGTTGTGAAGGACTGTGTTGTCGTCGCTGACTTCCAGGGCTGTCTGGCCTCGGACAACCCCGCCGCGTTAACCTATGTGTGGGACCGGGACGGGCTGTGGGTGGGGAGATTGTTCGACCACCCGGCCCTCACTCCCGGGCTGTCCGGCATGTATTGCCAAACAGCGGGCGACAATGGGGCTGGGGAAGTTCGCGTGGACCCCGCGACCGGGGATGTGCTCTACCTGGGTGGTTGGGCCAACGAGGTGAGGGTTTATCGCATCAAGGGATGGGACGACTGGGTTCGGCGCGAGGGCACGGTGGAGGTGGACTGCAACCCTGCGCCACGCGGGGTGTTTCGTGGAGAGTTTCCCGTGTGGCCGGATCTCCCAGCCGGCCCCGGCGGGCGGGAGATCGGTGTCCGCTTCCAGGCCTCCGAAGCGGGGGTGCTCCACGGTCTCCGCTTCTGGAAGGCGCCGGCGGAAATCGGGAATCACCGCGGGAAGGTATGGGATGATGCGGGTGTGCAGTTAGCCATGGGCCACTTCGAGCAGGAAAGTGAGAGTGGTTGGCAAACGGCTCAACTCGTGCCGCCGCTTTCGGTCGAGGCGGGGCGGACTTATCGGGTGAGTGTAAACGTGAATCAGTTCTTCGTGGCCACGCTTCAGGCCCAGGAGGAGCTTGGATACGGAGCGCTGTCGGTTCCTTTGCCATCCGCTGTCGAGCGGAGTGGGCTGCGAATTCTGCAGGAACCCACCTACGGCTATTTCTCGGCGATCGACACCTTTCCGTCGTCTCCGGGTATCCTCTCCGAGGGGGAGACTCTGAACGCATTGTATTTCTGTGATGTGCTTTACGCGCCTGGCTTGGCTGAGTCCTGCCCCAGTGGGATCACAGGGACAGTCGACTGGGTGGGGGATGAGGTGATCTCGACCGGTACAAGGTTCCTCGCCAACACCACTGTAACCGTCTCTGGGGGTCCAGGGAACGAGGTGGTCTCGCAGCCTCTGACGCGTCCTCCGACCGGTAGATTCCACATTCGCCCGCTTCTGCCCAGCCGGGGAACGGAACCGCCCCGCGGCTACAACGTTTCGGTGGCGCTCAACGTTCAGCGAGGTGACTGGTTTCAGTACTTTCGCTCGCCCACCCTTGGCCTGGGACTGAATGCGGCTGTGGAGGTGGGAGTGGGAGAGACCGTGGACCTGGGAGAGACCTTCGCGTTCAACCCCGGTTTCGTAGTGGGAGCCCTTATCCTCCGTGGCCCGTCTCCCCGACTTCTCGGATACCCCTCGCCTCTGCAGAATTCCGCCCTGGTTTCCGGGCGGGATATGCAGAACCGGGTCTTTGCCGATGGACTCGACTATCGCACGTTCGGAGGGAGTGATACGGGCGGCGCGGAAGCTCGAGCAAACTTCGAAGGAAGATACGATTCGGCGAGTGATGCCTTCCGGGGCTCCTATCAGTTGGCTCTCGCTGGACTAGGGGGGAGGCCGGGGACCTGGGAACGATTTGGCGCGTGGCTCACGATGCGGGCCGGCTCCGCGGATCGGCCTGATGAATACGTTGACCATGAGCTTGTTCTGACTGAGTATCGAAACTCCGGCTATGGGGGGCGGCTGACTGTCGCGTCCGGGGAAACCCTCACCAACCACCTGCGTTACTGCCTGAGTGAGGTGACGCTCGAGTTGGAAGCCGCTGGCCGGCAACTCAGTCGTCCCACCGTTCAGACGCTCGGACAACTGCATCCCAGCTTTGGACCCGATTCGTCCGGCGAGATCAGATGGTATACGGCGGAGCTTCGGGGTGTTCGCGGCACGGTTGCCGCAGGCGGATCCCGAGCCCAAGTGGTGGTGTACCTCCCGGAGGGCCAATATGTTCTCCAACCCACCGCGCAGGCGCAGCTCCCCGATGGTGCTCAAGAAACGGTTCAGTTCGCTCCGGTGTCGCTCACCGTCGGCTGTGGACAACGGCTGCGATTTTCCTCCTGTTTGGCCCTGGAGATCAATGAAATCGCTACCTGCCAGAACCGGGATGGCGTGGTTGTCTCCGGCCAGGTACGCTCCGGTTGCAACATCCCGCTCCGGAGAATTGAGTGGAGGGTGGATGGGGGGGCGCGGCATGTCGTTTGCGAAGACTGTGCTGCGAGCCGTGCCTTCGAATTTATCGTGCCCTGGACGGGAACCTGTCGTGAGCGTTTGCTGGAGGTCGTGGCCACAGACCAACAGGGACATTCCGCCCAGATCACCCGCCGATTGTTACCGGACGCAACTCCTCCGCGGATTCTGGCTCCCACCAACCTGGTGGTGCAATGCGAGGGACCTCAGGGCGCCGTGGTACACTTCCCGGTCTCTGCCGAGGACGACTGCGGAGAGGTTACCTTGCGGATACAGCCGCCCTCGGGATCGCTCTTGCCTCCCGGCGACACCGAGGTTGTATGTATCGCCCGGGATGCTTGCGGCAATGAGTCTCGCACCAACTTCGTCGTTTCCGTCGTGGGATCCTGTTCGTTGCCCTCCTGCTCGTTGGGGGAGATCGCTCAAAACGGAAGCTTCGAAGAACCGGGTGTCCCGGACGGCTATGTCCTGCTGGAGGAAGGTGCGGCGTTTCCCTCGCATTGGACCGTGCTCGCCGGGGGAGTCGAGTGGTTCAACCCACGTGTGGCTCCCGCGGCGGTTAGCTCGGGGCAGGCGGCGGCCGGGAACTACTTGCTGGATCTGGCTGCCAGCCCGGCCGGCGGGGGGATTCGCCAAAGCGTGGCCACCACTCCCGGCCAACGATTGCTGCTCGAGTTCGCCCTGGGGACTTCCCGCGAGCGAGGGCGCGGGGGACGTGCGACATTAACGGTCTCGATCAATGGTGAGGAGTATCCGTTCGAGCACTCAACCTCCGGTTCCACGATCGATTGGACATCCCGTTCCTTGAGTTTCACTGCCCCCTCCAGCACAACACAGATCGAGTTCCGGACGCGGGAGGCGGACAGTGCCAATTTTGTGCACCTGGACAATGTTCGATTGCGCGGTAATTGCCTCTTTCTCCATTGTCCGGAGGATCGGTTGGTGAAGGCCAGTCTGGCTCAGGGAGCATTGGTCTATTACGAGGTGAGCGCCGGGAATCTTTTCGATCCGGCGGACGTCAAGCTCACCTGCACTCCGCCTCCGGGATCCCGTTTTCCGGTAGGGACGACTCTCGTTCACTGCCGGGTGGAAGGCTCGGGGCAAAGTTTGGAGTGCAGCTTCTCCGTGGTGGTGGCTCGGCTTGAACCGAAGGTCTTGCTGAGTGGCAAGGTGGTGGATTCGGAGGGGCGACCGACCGCGGGGGTTCGTGTTCAGTTGGATGGCGATGCGGTGGGCGAAGCGCTCACCGGTGCGGACGGAAGCTACGAGGTAGGGCCGGTGCCGGCCGGGGGCACCTACCAACTGATTCCGTCCAAACTCGGCCACCGTTTTGAACCTGATCACCAGGTGTTGTCGGCCGTCTTCATCGATGAGCGGGCGGAGTTCAGGTCCGTCACCCCGTGGAGGGATTGGGTCCTACTTAATAACGCGGCAATCCAGCAGGACGTGCTCGGGGCGCCGGATCAGGATACCGATGGCGATGGTCAGCCGGATCTCATGGAGTATGCGTTCGGCGGTGATCCCTTCCGCAAGGACGAGCTCCACCCCCTTTCCATCAGACTGGAACCGGATGCCCATTTGGGGGCGAGTCCCACTCCTGTGCTGCGGTTCAAGCCGGTCGAGATGGCAACCGATTTGCGATTTGATCTGGAGTATCGCGAGGAGGTCGATGGACAGTCCCCCCTGGGTGGGTGGCAAGGATTCCCGGGGCCGATTCGAGCGATCAATGACCCGTCCACGGGGGCGTTCTCTCACTATGAGGTGAGGATGCCGGAAGAGCTCCGGACTCGGAATCTGTTTTTGCGCCTAAACCTCTGCCGATTGGCCGATGTTTGCTCGCCGCCAGCGCCACGCACGTTCCGCAGCGAATCGCTCCGGATCGGCGCCTACAATGTGCAGAGCATGGCCTCTTTGCTGGTGGTTCCCACCCTCACCTCCGGCTGCTGCGAGGATATCCCTGACCGGGTGGGGAAGCTCGCGGAGCGGATTCGAGCCACGGGCTATGATATCATCGCCTTTTCCGAGGCCTTCATCAGCGACATCCAGACCCGCCTGCCGGATCTGCTGCTGGCGGATTACCCCTATCAGATTCGACATATCGATCAGGAGGTGCCGGGGATGGACTTCGATCAGGACAGCGGATTGATGTTGCTGAGTCGACATCCGTTCGCTCCCTTCACCGAACTGGATGGGAACGCGTCCGACTACCGTCCCGGTGGAGGGAATCTGGTGGCGCGCGCGGGGGCAGTGGGTGACTGGAGGGATGTGGCCTTCGTGCCATTTGGTGAGGAGTGCGAGAACAATGAGAATGACGATTGTTGGGCGAACAAGGGATGTGCCTATGTCAGGATCCGGCATCGGGAAACGGGAAGGCCTTACAATGTGCTTTTTACCCACCTGGATGCCGGCCATAGCGTGTCCGATCGGTGGACGAGGAAGCATCAGTTGGACACGATCGAGTGGCACATGCGCCGGTTTCTGGGGGACAAGCTGAACACCGAGACCGTGATCATGATGGGGGATCTCAACGTGGTTGGGAGTGATGGTTTACCGGAGTATCAACAAACGTTTGGTCCCGCGGGCGGGTTCTTCCGCCGGGTGCTGAGGGATACCTGGCAGGATCAGCGCTATACTGGCTTCCCGGTCGCCAGTCAGGTGCATCGGGATCCGGGCCTTACCCAACGGACGGATGGTGCTGGGGGACCGAGTGAGCGACTGGATTATGTCCTCCTGAGCAACCCTCCAGACGATGCCGGTTTCAGAATGACGGTGCAGCACGTCGCGGTAGCTTATGGCTTGCGTTGGGGGGAGCCCTACCGGGAGGCAGCCTTCGGGCTGGCCGGAGTCACTGATCTGAGCGACCACTTGGGGATCATCGCGGATCTGAATCTGGAAGGACCCCATTCCAGTCCCCAGACCGCCAGCAATCTCCCGGTTCACTCCTTGTCGGGGCCGACATTTGATGGAGCCGTTGTGTTCAATGGACGGATCGCGTGGCCGGGCGGCATGCACTGGTTCAGGCTCGATACCAACGGGACGTTCGCCATCGAGGTGGATTCGCCCTCCTCGGAAACTTCTGGGGGCGATTTTCGGTTCCATGTTTACACAGAGGAGGACCTGTCGCGTCCCTTGTTGCCATTGCTCGGCGAGTCCAGAGCGTTGCGGGCCGTGGGAGAGTCAGGCACCTTTCCGGCTCAGGTTTTCTCGCTCACCCAGGGCAGGTGCTTCATTCGCGTGTGGTCGGAGGATCCTCGTCGAACGGGCGCGTTTCGCCTGAAACTCCGCCACCACCAAGGCCAGGATCTGCGGGATGTGGTTCATCTCCATCCGAATCGGTTTCCACCACCTCGGATTTCGGCGGCTGCTAACCCCGCATCTTCGGAGGTTCGGTGGTTTAAGTTTTTCACCGAACGGTCCGTGACCCGGCGTCCTCAGTTGCTGCACGCGTATGCGTCGAATTGGTTTACGACGACCCTTCCGAGCGTCGAGCTTCGCCGTGCCGACCTGGGGGTGGAAGCAACCCCTGCTGATCCGAGGCGTCCGTATTTCATTGAACATCGTGACTTGGGTGGCGAGCCCAGATACCTGCGGGTTGAGATTCCACCGCATCTCGAGGCTCTGGAGCTGTACGTCGGTTGGGACACTGACTTGACGACCTTGAGTCCGAACCCGAACGGCAGCGTCTCGGCTCAGGTGATGTCCATGCATTGCGCCACTCAGACGGATGGCGATAGCTTCGGGGGTGATGATGACGATCTGGTGTTCCGAATCTCCGTGCCTGATGATGGACTGTTCCGGCGGATCCTTCGCCTCGGTCCGTTGCTGGACGAGTGGGATGAGGGTCAGACTCTATCCATGGAGGCGATGGTTCCCAACATTTCGTTCCTCCCGGACGAGCCGCTTCACCTGGAGCTGATAGAGAACGATGTGGCCTTCTACAGCACTTCGGTTTTGGATTTCGACTCCAACCCAGCGACCGGCCATTACGAAAGTGAAACCGCTAACCGCAACGATTTTCAGTTTCTAACCGGCGTGGTGGAGCCCCTTGCGCGTAACCGACGCAGTCGAGTTGATGCCACCAAGCTCTTCGTGAATGGGGTCATCCCGCCTGACGATCCTGTCTTGAACCACTTTTTTCGCTTCCCACAGTATCGGTTCCAGTATCATCTGAGTCACGGCCATCCTCCCAATGAAGCTTATCGAAGCAGGTGAGTCATTGATTGCTGGCTTAGGGGGTTGCGATAAGCGGGTAGGCGCTCCTGCGTCGCGCCAACCCAGGGCTCTGAGGCGGAATCCCGGTGGGATTCCAGCGGTTGGCCTAGCAACTCGTGTGCAATAGAAAGAAAGCGCTACCTCACCTCACATTCGTCACCTGGATCTCGAACCGTTTTGGTGCCGATCGCAAGGCGATCCCATAGCCGCCAAAAAATTCTCTGAAAGATTCCGCCCTGGGGTCGGTATCAGTAAGTGTTTATGACGCTTACATCTATGAACCGGACGGCGGGACCCACACGATTGCAGGCCAACCCAGAGCGGAAGTCGTTCTTCTCCAGGGACCAGCACCGCACAGTAGCCTCATCCAGCGTGTGCCGGTGGTCGAGGGGGCTGGCATTGCTCGCGATGCTAGCTGGAGCCTGCCCAGGGAACGCTGCGGATCTGACCGTTAACATTTCCATCGTCGACGCCGGGATCCAGCTCGAGTGGGACTCCCATTCGCTAACCGCATTGGCTCCTTTCTATCACAACACTTTCCAGCCTCAGCGCAGTTCGGACCTGGTCACTTGGCACGATACCGAACCGTCCTTCCTCGGCGGATCGTCCACCCAACCGGCGGTCCACTGGGCACGACAGTTCCCTACCTCCGACCAAGCGCAGTTCTTCCGAGTGCTCGGGACTTTCCAGCAGCCCGGTGCCAACCTGAATGGCATTCAGCTCGGGGGAGCCGACCTGAGCGGCGCGCAATTGGCGGGAGCCAACTTGGCCAATGCGAATCTCACCGGAGCCAACCTCACAGGCGCGGACCTCTCCGGTGCCCTACTGACGGATGCGCAATTAGCCCAGGCCAGTCTATCCGGAGCCAACATCGATAAGATCAACCTCAACAGCGTCGGCCTCCAGGGAGCCGATCTGTCCGGAACGATCGGGTCACCTGTCTTTACCCAGGTCAAAGGGGCCGCCAACACACCCACCGGCCTTCTCCTCCCGGATTTCCCCCGCTACCCCGCTGCCTCTGAGTTTGATCACTCGGTGCCCAATTTCGCAGGAAAAGGGGTCGCGAAACAACTCGCAGTGGTCACGTTGAAACCCGAGGCAACAGTCGCCCAGATCAACAGCCTCCTTTCCAAATATCAGGGCTCGATCGTGTCCTGTCGTCCGCAAAGTCCCAAGGCGAATCAGTCCTTCCTCCTGATCCGCTTTCCGACCGAAAGTCCGTCAGCCTTGCAGTCACTGGCCGATGCCTTGATCTCCGAGCCCGGAGTTGCCGCGGCGATCCCCGATATCCAGCTGTCCCCGGACAACATGACCCTGGATACCGCCCCCGTGGGAGCATCCGACTCAGCGGGCAACTATCTTACCTGGCTTTGGGATACCTACTGGAATCCCAACGGCGGCAACTGGGGACTCGAATGGTGCCGAGTTCCGGAACTTTGGAACTTCGGCGAAGCCATCGAGAAAGCAGGAGGACCCAAGACACCCACTCTGGTGGTCGATGGCGGTTTTCCGACGCATACCGACTTGGACATCGACGTCCTCAATCCCGCCATGCCAGGCCAACATGAAGACCATGGACTTCACGTCGCTGGCATCATTGGAGCGAAGTATGGAAACCAAATGGGCATCGATGGTGTTAATCCGTTTGGAGTGCTTCGGGGCTACTCCTTCGACTTCCCAACCCTCTCCTCGTTCTACCAGGACATCATCACCGGACTTACGCTGGCTCCCGATACTAAGCTGGTGAACATCAGCATCGGTTTCGCCTGGTCGCCTCACGGAACTCCTCTGACCCCAGCCGAGCAGGCCAACGCGACAAGGTATGCGCTGCAATCCGGCGCGATGTCCTACGTGGTCGCGATCTCCAATCCCAACACCCTGTTCGTCTGCAGCGCTGGAAACGACTACGGCGCCGTCACTGCGGCGAACAACAGCCCCTGGGGAGCGGCCGGACTGATCTACAACGCACCCAATGTCCTGGTGATCGGATCCTTTGAGTCCGACGGCACGATGTCGGACTTCTCAAATCCCGGGCCGCATGTGCTCGCCCCTGGTGGAACGATTTTGTCCTTGGCCCCCAGCAGCGGCTACGCGGTGAAGAGCGGCACTTCCATGGCCACGCCCTTCGTTACCGGCCTCGCGGGATTCCTGTGGGCCGCGGATCCCAATCTGACGGTTGCCGAGATTCGGAACCTCCTCCTGACTACCGGAACCGGCGCCGTCGACGCCTACATCAGCCTTCTGTCCATCGATTCCCTCCCTGGCCGGAACAACGAAATCCTACGCGGCCTGCTCGATGTGGACGACGGTACCCCTGATGGCGTCACGCGGATCGATGTGCCGGCCATTTCGGATCTAGGCGATCGCAGCTTCCATCGCATCGCGGGCACAGTGGACAACACTCAGTTTGGAACCCCTGGCCAGGGACATCGCGGCAATGGCAAGATCGATATGGGCGACTTCCGAACCTGGCGTGACTGGCTGTTGAACGGTGAAGAGTCGTTCACTCTCAACCACAGTCTCAACGGCTCCGACGCCAACCCAAAAGTCGACGCCAACCAGGACGGCGAGTACCAGGCCGATCGAGAGATCAAGTTTCACCCCCGCGGGGACTTCAATGGCGATGGGGTTATGAATCGGAGCGACACGCTCGAGATGGCCGGTTCGCTTGGCACCATCGAATACACTGACTTGGAAGTGTTGCAGGCATCCGGCCTCTGGGAAGACCCGATCTATCAGGTTACCGATCTCGATACCCTGATCGATTCCCTGGACCTGGTGGTTTCCGGGAAGTCCCTCCTGATCAAAGAGCCGACCTTCCCTGAAGCCTTGGTCTGGGTCAGAAATGCAACCACGGGGGCGAAGCTCTACCAGCCCTTCCGACTTAGCCGCACTAACGACACCCAAATCTATACGGTTCCGGTGGGCCAAGAATACTACGTGGCGACAGATCCTATTCAACTGGCCGATGGACGCGTGGTGCTAGCCCGCTCCATCGGAACCATGAAACCCACTGCGGTGCACCGGGGCGGCGACTTTGCCGTAGACCTCACCATCGTCGAGATGACGGTGAAGTTCGCCACCGAAAACCCTCAGCACGCCGAGCTGGTCTCCGACCCGAAGGCCAAGGCCGTGGCCGCACTTATCACCGAGCTGGCCACTTCCGACCCCACCGGCAACCCACCGCAGGCCTATGCCAATGATCAGGCCACTCTCTACGCCTGGGCCAAGAGCGCCCCCTTCCAGACCGCCCCCCCGGACAAGCAAGCCGACTACCGAGCCGATGTGAGCTGGAAGCGTTCCTTCACCAAGCTGCCAGGGGTTGCGTTTCCCAAATACCACATCAAGCCAATCCATCTGCGTCTGGCGGACCAGGATCTGCATCCCGACACCAATGAACTGAGCGCCGAGACCATGATCCTGTTGCAGCGCCGAGTCGGAGCGGCCACGAATGCAGAGTGGCGGAACATCTTCTACGCGCGCACACACATCGTGGGTCATGGCCAGGACGACACGACGGCGCACACCTTCCGCATCGAAACGCATGAAGGCTACTTTGGCCCTCCAACTCCCACTTTTGAAAGCGATTCCCAAGGGCGCATTTACTCGATGACGGTCGAGTTCCCGGACGTTACCCGGCAGATCGACCTCAGCGACATCGCCGACGGTGCGTCATTCGAGCTTCGCTACATTCTCCAAGCAACCGCCAAGGGACCGCTCAACATCAACAACCCCTGCGACGGCGACTGCGTTGCGGAGGCCTATGTGGGCGATCCTCTCAGCTACGGAAGCGGTCTATCGATGCGCTACGGCGACTTCGGGGGATTCTTCGAACTCCACGGCCCATCGTTCCAGCCGAATGGCTCGCTCGTAATCCCCTACTCCTCCTCGCGGGAGTTCTATTTCACGCTCTACCGAACCAATCTCATCACCCATACCGAGACTCCGATCGCCCTCCAGCGTGGGGTCGACGGAACCGGAACCTTCATCGACTCCACCGCCCCGGCTGGAGCCACGCTCGAAAACTACCGCCTGCTGGCTGTTCCTCTGGAGCGTCCGGTCGATGCGGATGGCGATGGTCTGGACGACCTCTACGAGTTGGACCGTCCCCAGATCCTCAATCCACTGGATCCGACCGATGCTAGTGAGGACGCCGACCACGACGGCTACACGAACAAGGCCGAGTATGAGAACGGCACGAATCCGGAGGTGCCCGATGCGCCTCCCGAGTCGGACCCGGGCTTCTACCCCGCTCAGATCCAGGCGCTGGACTTCGGCAGCTCACTGCTCTTGGAAGACGTGAACCAGGACGGAAGACGAGATATGGTCTCGATCCACCCGCAAACCGGCAACATCCTGGTCCAGCTGGGCAACCCCGACGAAAGCTTCCAAGCGGGCCTGGAAAGCGCCAGAATCGCGGAGTTCAGCTCGATAACCGACATGCAGATCGGTCAACTCGATGCGGATGCGCTTCCGGACCTGGTCATCACCTCGCTGGTGGAGCAGCGGGCCTACGTCTATCAGGGCTTGGGAGACGGCCGATTCCAGTTCCGGTTGGAACTGGTCACCGGATCGAACCCCCGACGGGTGTTGCCAATGAACCTCAACGGGGACGCAAGCCTGGATCTCGTGGTACTCAACGAACGGTCGAAGTCCGTCAGCCGATACCTCGGCAATCCTAACGGATCCTTTTCCTCGCTCGGTGAACTGGCCGTGCCCGGAACGGGATTCCTCAACGACCTGGCGTCCGGGGACCTGAATCAGGACGGCAAAGCCGATCTCGCCATTAGCGCGAACGCCAACCTGGCGGTGGTGCTCTTGGGTAAAGCCAATGGCGATTTCGAGGCTGCGAAATTCTTCGAAGTCGACCTGTTCCCTAATCATGTCGCCGTCGGCGATCTGAATGGTGACGGGCTTCCGGACATCGCGACCACCAGCAGCACCGTGGATTCGGTGTCGGTGCTCTTCGGCCTGGGTCAAGGCAACTTCTCCGGACAAGTCCGACTCGCACTCGCCGATAACCCGCTCAAGCCCATCATTCGAGATCTCAACAACGATGGGAAGGGCGATTTGGTGATCGGACACCTCATGTCGGTCGTGACGCGCATCCTGGGAACATCCGGCCAGACGTTGACCAGTCCATCGCTCATCTCGGCGATCACCGGAGGAGCTCCGATCGTGGTGGACATTGACGAGGATCAGAAGCTGGATCTCCTCACTGGGATCAGCGGTCGCTACAGCTTTCTCAAGGGGAACGGCGACGGGTCGTTCAAAGCCGGAGTCGTGCTGTTCCAGGCGGGTAAAGATTGGTCCCACCCCGGCCTGCTCACCACCGCAGGCCACCCACCCCGATGGGCCGCCCTGAATCACGTGAGCAACTCGGTGGAAGTGGTGGAACTCAACGGTCTGGCCAGCCTCCGGATTGTCCAGACCATCACGCTCACGAACAATCTGGCTGGGCTGGAACTCAAGGACATCAACGGCGACGGCATCGCCGATGCCATCGCCTACACCTCCTCGTTCGCATTCGGCACGAGGGTCAGCGGGACGAATCGGGTTCACTTCATGATGGGACAGAGCGATGGCACTTTCGCTGCACCCACCTTTCTCGCGCTTCCAGAAGCTCCACGGTCTCTGGTGGTGGCGGATCTCAATGGGGATGGACGCAAGGATCTGTTGTTCATCGGAGGCGACAACTTCCGATTTCTGCCTTTCCTCCAAGGGGTGGGGGGCACCTGGCAGCCTCAGACCGCCTCAGCACTCATCGGGTTCCCTTCAACGATGCTCGCCACCGACCTCAATGGTGACGGCAAGGAGGAGATCGTCGCCCAAGGCTACGCCGAAGAGATCAACATTCTAAGTTGGAATGGGACGAGCATCGTCGCAGCGCAGACACTGCCGAACAGCTCATCGACGATGAAAACGTTGCTCGCCGATTATGATCACGACGGGGATCTCGACCTCCTGACCGTCGAATACAGTGAAACGGAATCGAAGGTCAAGGTATACCCCACGGCCAACGGCTTACTCGGGGCCGGCACAACGCTGCTTCAGATCACTGATCCCTCACGCACCACCGTGGTCGACATGCAATGGGCAGACATCAACCAAGACGGCTTACTTGATCTGCTCCTGGAGGATGGGTCGATGACCCTCCAAGTCTACTTGGCTCAGCAATCCGGTGGGTTTGACGAAGCTGGATTCCACTTCATGAACACCTCCGCGAGCAACCAAGCGGAGTCCAAACGCATCTTCGCTCTGGATCTGACAGGAGACAGTCGGACGGACGTCCTGACCATTGGAGGGGGAGAGATACATGTGCTCCCCCATCAGTAGCAGCCTGTCGGACTTGTAGGCGAATAACTCCCTGAAGGAAATGCTCATCATACCAGGATAAGGACTGAAGGCGGAGCGACGGGCGGCCCTTTCTCCCCACCGCAGCCACCTGTTTACCAAGGGGGCTGCGGAATTTTCCTCCGGTATGCACCCCATAGACGAGAAGCTCCGGGATCCCGATACTTTCGCATCGACGATTCAAGTTGCAGGGCTCCGAGGCTTTGGAGCAGATTGCCCTTAAGGATCACAATCGCGCCTGGTTTGGGGGCTACAATCAGCCCTGAGCGGATTGTCACCCGTCCAAACGGCTCGGCGAGACATGAAACTCAGACGCACAAAAAAATCCCAATCTGCGGCATCGCTGCCAGAGATCCTCCCGACCCAACCACCCTCCGCGAAGGACGCGCCCTTGGTCGTCGTCGGAATCGGTGCCTCGGCGGGTGGCCTGGAAGCCTTGGAGCAGTTCTTCAAGGGCGTGCCGCCTGAGAGCGGTCTCGCCTTTGTCGTCGTTCAGCACCTGGACCCCACGCGGAAGGGGATCATGGCCGAACTGTTACAGCGTGGGACTTCCATGCCCGTGGTGCAGGTCAAAGACCACACCCGCGTCCATTCCGATTGCGTATACATCATCCCACCCAACAAGGACCTTTCGTTGCTGCACAACGTCCTGCACCTGTTGCCACCCACGGGCGCCCGAGGACTACGCCTGCCTATCGATTTCTTTTTCCGGTCGCTGGCTCAGGATCAGCAGGATCGGAGCGTGGGCGTCATCCTCTCAGGAATGGGTTCCGATGGAACACTCGGCCTGCGCGCAATCAAGGAAAGACGGGGGCTGGTCGTGGTCCAGACGCCAGCAAACGCGAAGTTTGACGGCATGCCCCGCAGCGCTGTCGATACCGGTCTCGCCGATATCGTGGCACCCGCCGAGGAACTGGCAGGCAAGATCCTGACCGCCGTGAACCAGGGTCTCAGTTCGCCAGGTTTGGATTCGCCTGAATCGGAGCCTCTTCACGGCAGTTTGCAAAAGGTGGTGACGCTGCTGCGCGCACGTTCAGGCCACGATTTCTCCCTCTACAAAAGAAACACGCTCTACCGTCGGATCGAGCGTCGAATGGGTATCCATCAGATCGACAAGATTTCTGTCTACATCCGCTACCTGCAGGAAAACTCGCAGGAGCTGGACCTCCTTTTCAAAGAGCTTTTGATCGGCGTGACGCAATTCTTTCGCGACCCGGAAGCCTGGCGAATCTTGGCGCAGCAGGCGCTTCCGGAGCTTCTAGCAGGCCGATCCTCCAGCCATCCCCTGAGGGCGTGGGTGGCAGGCTGTTCGACCGGAGAAGAAGCTTACTCTCTTGCCATGATCTTCCGCGAGGCGCTTGACGACATCAAACCCAAGGGAAACCTCACCCTTCAGATTTTCGCCACCGATTTGGATCGCGATGCCATCGACAAAGCACGACGCGGCACTTTTCCAGCCACCATCGCATCGCAAGTCTCCGCAGCGCGCTTGACCCGGTTCTTCAGCAAGGAGGAACAATCGTATCGAGTGCGCAAAGAAATCCGAGAAATGGTCATCTACGCGCCGCAGAACCTGATCATGGATCCGCCCTTCACCAAGCTGGACATCCTGATCTGCCGAAATCTGCTGATCTATCTGAGCCCTGAGCTGCAAAAGAGGCTGATACCCCTGTTCCACTACAACCTGAATCCCGGCGGACTGCTATTCCTAGGCAGTTCAGAAACAGTTGGCAGCTCCAGCGAGCTTTTCGCGCCCGTGAGCACCAAGGTGAGGATTTACCGCAGAAATGCGTCAGTCATTCGTCCTGAACCCCTCTCCTTTCCTTCTCCACTCAGCACTGCCTCGATACCAAGCGCCTCGGCTGTGCAGTCGCCCTTATCGCCTCCCAACCTACAAAGCCTGGCCGATCAGCTGATTCTGCAGCGCTACGCTCCGCCAGCCACCCTGGTGAACACCAAAGGCGACATCCTGTACGTGAGCGGGCGCACGGGAAGCTACCTCGAGCCAGCCGCCGGCAAGGCCAACTGGAACATCTTCGCGATGGCTCGCGAAGGCCTGCGCTACGAACTCGCCAGCGCCTTTCAGAGAGCGCTTCGAGAACCTGGCCCCGTCCCCTTTCGCGGTTCTCTCGCCGGTGAGAAAGAGGATCACCGCTCCATCGAGGGCACTGTGGAGCGAATGGAGGACCCCGGTCCCCTCCAGGGGGCCCTGATGATTATCTTTCGGGACCTCCCGACAACGGCACTCACCGTTCGCCCATCACATCCTTCGAAATCCATCCGCCACCAGGCGAAGGTGGCGGAACTGGAGCGGGAGTTGCACGAGGCGCGGGAAAATCTACGGATCCTGCGCGATGACCGCCAGTCCTCGCAGGAGGAGCTCACCTCTGCCAACGAGGAACTCCAGTCCACCAATGAGGAGCTGCAGTCCACCAATGAGGAGCTCACGACCTCCAAGGAGGAGATGCAATCACTCAACGAGGAGCTGCAGTCCGTGAATGCCGAGCTCCAGTCCAAAGTCGATGATCTTTCCCGGGCGAGCGACGACATGAAAAACCTGTTGAACAGCACCGATATCGCCACGTTGTTTCTCGACCGCGACCTCCACATCCGACGCTTCACTCCTCAGACCGCCAAGATTATCAAGCTCATCCCCAGCGACATCGGGCGTCCCATCACTGATCTAGCCTCCGAGCTGGAGTATCCGCAGCTCGCCGCCGACGGACATTCCGTGATCGACAGCCTGGTGGCGCAGGAGAAACCCATCAGTTGCAAGGACGGCCGATGGTTTACGGTGCGCATCATGCCTTATCGAACACTGGATGACCGGATCGACGGCGTGGTGATCACCTTTGCAGACATCAGCGCGTCGCGTGCGACGGCCAGAAAGCAGAAAGCGGATCACGCGATTCTGGCCAAGCGCTATGCGAAACACGTGGGCAAGCTGGCAGAAAAAGCGCGCAGTCGCCGGGCGAGTGGAGCCCCCCCCAAGTCGTCTCCCAACGCTGAGACCATCATCCCGTCCGGCCCTCCTCGCAAAAGGTCCAGGTCATGAAACCAAAGCCTCCCATCAGCTCCGCCGAAACCAACTTGCGAGCACGTGCGGAGGCAGCATTGCGCGACCAGCATCTCAATCGCTCCTCCTCCTCCTCGTCCGATGCCGACCGCGCGAAACTCATCCACGAGCTTCAAGTGCATCAAATTGAGTTGGAGATGCAACAGGAAGAACTGACCCACACGTGCGACCGGCTGGAACTGGAACGCGAAAAATATAGTGACCTCTACGATTTCGCACCGGTGAGTTATCTCTCCCTCGACCGCGAAGGGGGAATCGCAGAGGTCAATCTCACCTGCACGCGGCTGCTCGAAACAGAGCGATCCAAGCTGCTCCACCGTCCATTTAGCCGCTATGTAGAAAGCAAGGACCAGCAGGTTTTCGGAGCGCTCCTCAGAACACTGTTTGAACTAAAGTCGCGGGCCAGTTGCGAGCTGGCGCTTTGCCGCGCGGGTCGGGCGGCGGTGGAGGTTCGGATCGAGGGTCTGGCCACCGCCTCCGGTCGGGAGTGCCGACTTGTGCTCACGGACATCACCGAACGGAAACGGACAGAGGCGCAGCAACTGGTGCTCGGAAAGCTGGAATCAACCGGCATCCTCGCGGGAGGAATCGCGCATGATTTCAACAACTTGCTCTCGGTGATCTTGATGAACACGGAAGTGGCTCGCTGCACGCCCAGCTGCGAGCCTGAGGCCGCCAGCCATCTGGACGCTGCGATGAAGGCGCTGCTCCTGGCTCGCGGACTCACGCAGCAGCTCCTCACCTTTGCCAAAGGCGGCGCACCAATCCGCACTCCGACCGAGGTGGGGAAAGTCATCGAAGAATCGAGTCGACTGGCCCTCGGAGGACGTCCGCTCCGTTACCATATCCAGGTGGAGGACGACCTGTGGCCGGTTGAGGTGGATCCGGCTCAATTGGGCCAGGTCGTCCGCAATATCGTCCAGAACGCGGCCGAAGCCACGACCGGTGACGGCCTGGTGGAGATCCGCGCCGTGAACCGGAGTCTCACGCCGGACAATGGGGCGGGGCTTACCGCCGGATGCTACATTCAGGTGACCATTGCTGACCAGGGTACGGGCATCCCCCCAGAGGTCCTCGGGCGGATTTTCGATCCCTATTTTTCCACCAAGGAACGCGGGGCCCAGAAAGGCATGGGCCTGGGATTGACGATCTGCCATTCCGTAGTCCGGATGCACGAAGGCACCATCCGGGTTGAATCCAAACCCGGCGTCGGGACCACGTTCCACATCTATCTCCCCGCTTGCGATCGACGGATGCTGACATCGTCGTTGTCGCCCACCTCACCCGCCGGGACCGGTGGCCGAATCCTGGTCATGGAGGATGAGGCCGAAATCCGAAAAATCCTGGGGACCACTCTCCAGCGAATGGGTTACACCGTTCAACTGGTGGAGGACGGGTTGGGTGCGCTCAGCGCCTATGAACTCGCTCGTTCCTCAGGAAATCCTTTCGCAGTGGTACTGCTGGACCTCACCGTCCGGGGTGGAATGGGCGGCAGGGAGACCATCCTCGCTCTCCAACGCATCGATCCGGGGGTGAAAGCCATCGTCATGAGCGGCTACTGGGAAGACCCGATGGTCCAGAGCTATGCGGCCTACGGCTTTCAGGCCGCCCTGGCCAAACCATTTGAGGCTACCCAGCTCCGCGCCCTCATCGACCAAATCCTCACCAGTCGCCCGGCGCGTCAGCACCGATCATGAAGGCATCGTCGCACACTCCCGGAAAGCATTCAGCGCTCCGTCGACAAGCGGAAGCGAGATTGAAGCAAGCCGAAGCCCAGGGGCGGACCCCCTCTCGCTGGCCCCCCCGTCCCAAGCACAGGGCTCAACGGACCAAGCGGGCGAGCACAGCAACAGCGTACCAACAAGGTACCGACGCTGAGGGAGCGCTCCACGAACTGCAGGTTCACCAGATCGAGCTCGAAATGCAAAACGCCGAGCTGCAGGAATCGCGAACCCGGACGGAGTTGCAGGTGGATAAGTACACCGATCTCTATGACTTCGCGCCCGTCGGCTACTTTTCACTCGACGAGAAAGCGACGATTCTGGAGGTCAATCTCACGGGGGCCGCCATGCTGGGGCTGGAACGCTCTGGGCTGACGAGGCGTCGACTACTCTCCTATCTGGCTCCCGAAGGTCGCCCGGGCTTTCTCTCATTTCTCAAATCTGCCTGCGCCGGCGCGGACAACCCGTCTTGCGAAGTCCTGTTTCTCAGGAAGGACGCCACTCCACTCTGGGCTTTGCTCCGAGGGACACGCGGCCACGGCCCGAGCCGCACCAAGCCGTGGTGCCGCGTCTCCGCCTCGGATGTCACCTCGGTGAAGCTCGCCGAATCGGCTCTTCGCCAGAACCAGGCGATGCTGTCGGCCATCATCCGATTGGCACCTGTGGGGGTCTACATCGTGGACGATCGATTCCGCCTCCAGGAGATGAATCCCCTGGCGACCGAGATCTTCAAGAGCACTTCCCAGCAGACCGATCGGAGCTTTTTGACGGTCGTTCGCTCCCTCTGGCCGAAGCATGTCGCCGAGGAAATCGTCAACCGTTTTCAGCTGACTCTCAAAACAGGGGAGTCTTACCTCTCGACCGCGTTCACTGAAGTCCGTCGCGACACCGGGATGGTAGAGTCCTATGAGTGGCAGCTGCAACGCATCAGGCTCCCCGCGGGACATTTTGCGGTGGTTTGCTTCTTCAACAATATCACCGAGCGAAAGCGCGGCGAAGCCGCTCAGCAGCGCTTGGCCGTGTTGGCTGCTTCGAATGAGGGATTGAGGGCCGAGGTCCGACGACGCAAGCAAAGCGAGAAGGCTCTCCAATCCAGCGAGAAGCAGCAGCGCGAGATGCTCGAGCAATCGCAGGAGCTTCAGGAACAACTGAGGTACCTCGCGCGCAAAGTCATTCGCGTGCAGGAGGAGGAGCGACGGAGCATCAGCCGCGAACTCCACGACATCATCGCCCAAGCGCTGACTGGCATCAACATCCGGCTCGCCACCCTCAAGGCTTCAAGCCTGAGCGATGGAAAGCTGCGCAAGTCCATAACCGATACCCAGCACTTGGTGGAACAATCGGTCGATGTGATCCATCAGTTCGCCCGCGAGTTGCGACCAGCGGTGCTCGATGACCTGGGCTTGATCCCCGCCCTGCAGTCCTTCCTGCAAAGCTTCGCGGAGCGAACCAAACTCGTCACGCGACTCAAAACCTTCCCGGGCGTGGAGAAGCTGGACGCCGCCACCCGCACCGCCCTCTTTCGAGTGGCTCAAGAATCCCTTACCAACGTCGCCCGCCATGCGCAAGCCACCCAGGTGACGGTCACGCTCGAGCGGGTGGGCTCTCGAATCCGAATGCGAATCGCTGACGATGGCCAGGCGTTCAAAGCGGATGGATGGGTGCTTGCCACTCGCGGAAAGCACCTAGGCTTGCTAGGCATGAGGGAGCGCATCGAAATGGTCGGCGGACGGTTAAGCATCAAGGCTACACCTGGAAAGGGAACAGTGATCGAAGCGACCGTCTGCCAACGCAAGCCACATCGTTCCCCTTCCAAGCTTGCCGCGAAGAAGCGGGTATCAGGGACTCGGACACCATCACGGTGACCTATGGCGGTGGCCGGACGTACGTCCGACGCATTTAGGCCATCAAATCCAGTGTAACTTTTGGGCAGGCGGCGGCTCACTACCCACTGTCAACACGGTCGGTTGACCGAACTGACAGTATGAGCATTAAGAATCCGCAGCGATCCGGTTCAGAGCCTTCCCCCAGGCCGAATGTCCCCCCCCATTCCGCGACACCCGCGTGCCCAGGCTCCGCCGACTTCACCCAGAACATTGATTGGCAGGACTTTCGCGACCATCTGGCCACCGCGGACAAGGACGGCAGCCGTCGCTGGATCTATCCCAAGAAACCCAGCGGAAGATTCTATCGCGGGCGCACGTACTTGAGCTGGGCGCTCCTCACGATCATGTTCGCTGGTCCCTTTATCCGGATCAACGGCAACCCCCTGCTCATGGTCAACATCATCGATCGGCGATTTTCTATCCTGGGTCAGATTTTCTGGCCCCAGGACACCTTCATCTTCGCGGTCGCCATGCTCATCTTTTTCATGAGCATCATGGTTTTTACAACCGCGTTCGGCCGCCTCTGGTGCGGTTGGACCTGCCCGCAGACTCTGCTCATGGAGATGGTGTTCCGGAAGATTGAATACCTGATCGAAGGAGACGCCCACCAACAACGCGCGCTGGACCAAGCTCCCTGGACCGTGCGAAAGCTCCTGGTGAAAGGAGCAAAACAAGTAGTGTTCTTCGCCCTCTCCTTTCTGATCGGAAACACCCTGCTCAGCTACATCATCGGGAGCGACCGGCTGATCGCGATCGTGACGGACGACCCACGACGGCATCTCTCCGGGCTGACCATGATGATCGCCTTCACTTTGATCTTCTACGCGATCTTCGCCCGGTTCCGCGAGCAGGCTTGCACCTTTATCTGCCCCTACGGAAGGTTTCAATCGGCTCTGCTCGACGAAAACACCCTGGTCGTGAACTACGATCACAAGCGCGGCGAGAAAAGGGCCCCATTGCACCGGGATCAACCGATTCAAAAGCGGTCCGAGTTGGGTGCCGGCGACTGCATTGACTGCCACCAGTGTGTGTCGGTCTGTCCGACCGGCATCGACATCCGAAATGGCACGCAGATGGAGTGCGTCAATTGCACGGCCTGCATCGACGCCTGCGACTCCGTGATGGAGAAGATCCATCGACCCCGGGGCTTGATCCGATTTGCCTCCTCGAACAACATCGAACGAGGCGAGCCTCAGCGTTTCACCCCGCGGATGAAGATCTACTCCGTGGTCCTGAGCGGACTCATCACCCTCTTCCTCGTCCTGCTCTTCACGCGCGCCGATGTCAAAACAACACTCTTCCGGGCTCCGGGAGCCATGTTCCAGCAAACTGCCGATGGGAAGCTGAGCAACCTCTACACTCTCAAGATCGTCAACAAAACCAGCCATGATATCCCCATCGAACTGCGGCTCCACCACCTCGATGGGAAACTGAACGTGATGAGTGGCAGCAAACTCCTGCTACCCAAGGAAAACCTATTGCAGAGCTCCGTGCTGATTGAGTTGCCACCGAACGTTCTGACCGGCGTGAACACTCCGATCCAAGTAGGTGTTTATTCGGGGGACAAGCTGCTGGAAACGGTCAAGACCATCTTCGTGGGACCGCGTTGAGACAAGTCCGACGAAATCTCCGAAGGACGTCTCGCAGGTATCAGCCGCTTGCCTTTCCTGGTCCTTGGTAGCCCCGTCCTAAAGGACGTTGAGGTTAAAGCCCGCGCCCAGCGCGCCTTTCGGACCGCCGCCCCTGCCCCCTTGACCCTAGTGCTGCGTTCCCGAAACCTTCAGTGGCTGCCCCGGCTTTAGAGACTGTAGAAACCGTCCTGGTCGGCGGTGATCTTGGCATCCCGTCTCGCGGGAGGAATCCCTACACCTCGGAGCGGCCGATGTCGAATCCGGGTGTCGCGGACGGCATGATGTTGGGAATTATTCAGTTTCAATGGGAAAACAATTGAAGCCCAACTCCTAGAATAGGCTTGCGCGCTTCACGCATTTTCAACAGGATAACTCATACCGGGAGTTCCCAGTTTCCACCCGGTGGCGTAATCACTGCCTACTCCCCGGGCACGATTCATGGGACCTCCCTGCAGTTGTATCCAACCGAAAAACTAATACGGTGCCTATGAAAAGAAAACAATCGAGCTTAACCACCGGGGTCGCGCTGCTCACCTGCCTGATGGCGGGATCAGCTTCGGCCGCGGTGACTCCCTACTCCTGGATTCGAGCCGGCGAAGCTGGCCTGATGGCAGATTCCAGCGGAAGCAATCATCCTTTTAACGCCGCCTTCTCGTCTGGGTGTCAGGACGGCGCAGGTGGCGGAGGCCTCACGGCTGCCGTCATCTCGGCGGTCGCCGCCGGCGGCCCGCTGGGAGGAACCAGTGCCACCAGTACCTTCTCCACGCGATGGGGGTCTTTCAGCTGTGGCAACTCTGGAATGTGGATTCAAGGTCCCAACAATACCGTACCTCCCGCCAGCCAGTGGAGCCTGCCCGCCACCAACTGGGTCATGGAATGCTGGGTGCTGCCTGTGGGCAACGGCGGCTCGGGGAATCGCCAGACCTCTCAGTTCATGAGCACCGGCACCGGACACTTCGGCGGAACTCCCCGCGGAGCAGCCTTCCGTACCACGTACAATGCGGAAACGGACACGGTGATCATCTCGGCCCATGCCATCGGACCCACGCCGGAAAGCAATTTCCAGATCGGTGAACCCGCGGTGTCCGACAAGACCCGCTGGATCCATGTGGCGGTGGTGAATGACAACGGAGTCAGTACTTTTTACGTCAACGGGGTGCCTAGCGGAGATGGTGCCGCGTACGACCAGGGTCCCATCACCGGGACGGTCCCCTATATCGGTTCCGGACAAGACACCGGCAACCCCTTCAACGGCTATCTGGATGAGTTGCGCTATTCAACCTTCGCTCCGGGCGCCTTCCAGCCCAGCGATCTCCTGGTCCTTCCCGCAGGACCCGGCTTCATCAAGCGCCCTGAATCCATGACCGTCTGGAGCGGCGGCCCTGCCCCGTTCGAAGTCATCACGACGCTCAGCCCGGACAACAGTTTCCAGTGGAAGCGCGACGGAGTCGATCTTCCCGGTGAAACCCTTTCCGAATACTACATCCCCGCGGTCACCGCGGCGGACAGCGGCAAGGTCTACAGCGTCTCGGTAAGTGATGGAACGGTCACTACCACCACGCCGGATGCCACCCTGACGGTGGTTCCGAACCAGACCGAGAACAACGAGTTCTTCCGCAGCGCCATCCAGGCCGAGTCGAGTCTTATCGCCTTCTTCCCAGTGGATGGGGACGGCGGCGGCAACCTGACCAACGTCAAGAACGCCGGCGCGGGCGCGGAGCTCAAAGGCACCGCCTCCTTCGACGGCCGCTCCAACCGATCCTACGGACAGCGCGCCCTCAGACTGAAGGGTGACGGAGATGCCATGCTCGCGGCCAATACCGGTTTCGAGTTCACCGACGGCACCGGCACCATCGAAGCGCTCGTCTACCTGGACAGCCCGGTGACACAGAATCCAAAAACGCTGTTCTCCGTGGCGGCCAACCCCGCCACGGTTTATTACGCGTTCGAAGCCAGCCCCGATGGCACCGCGCTCGTCTATCGCAATGACGCAGCCGTGACCGCCAGCTGGTCCGTCTCGCCCTCACTGCTGGGTCGCCTGGCACACGTCGCCTTCGTCTTCACGGCCGGAAAAGTGACGGCTTACGTCGACGGTGTCTCCCTGGGTACCAAGGATCATGCTAGCTTCGGCACCACCTCGGGACTCCAAGCCAACATCGGCTCCATCGGTGTCAACAACGAAGGACTCCCGGCGAATGCCTGGAACGGCACCATCGATGAAATCGCGATCTACAGCGATGCTCTCTCCGAGAGCGCCATCGCCGTTCACAACTCCCGTTTCATCTATGGCACCGCGGTCACTGCCCCCACCATCCAAGCCTCCCCCTCCGGCACGCGTAACCTGCTGGCGGGCGGCGCCCCCGTGTTCCGCGTCAACGCCTCGGGAACAGCTCCCTTGTCCTACCAGTGGAAGCTGAACGGAAATCCTATCCTGGATAATCCATCAGCCGCCACGGCTTCGTTCACTGTGATGAACTCGACCGTTGCCTCCTCAGGTGAGTACACCGTCACGGTCTCCAATCCCCAAGGCAGCATCACGAGCGATCCGTTCACCGTGAACTTCGCGGCCCCGCCGGCCGACGACAAGTACGCCTCCTTCGTGCTGGCTGACCACCCGGTCAGCTACTGGCGACTCAACGAGACCGCCGGAACTGTTCTCAAGGATTACGCCGGCGGACATGACGGCGTCTATGCCAGCACCGTTGGTCTCGGCGTGCCCGGACAGGACACAATCCCTGACTTGGCCGCGACCTTCAGCGGCTCCGCCAGCCCCGTCGCCAATGCCGTGGTTCCTTACACTCCCAACCACAACCCGACCGGACCGTTCTCGGTTGAGTTCTGGGCTAAGCCGAATGTCTCGGGCAACATTGCCCGTGCAGTCATCGGCACCCAAAACCGTAACACCGGCCGCGCCGGCTGGGCGGTTTACCAGGGCTTCAACGTCAATGGATGGGAAGCTCATCTCGGCTTCGCTGAAACGGTGCTCTTCATTCAAGGAAGAACCGCCCCGACGGCCGGCCGATGGGACCATGTCGTGGTGACCTGGGACGGGAACACCATCGCCAAGATCTATGTCAACGGCGTGGATGACACAGCCAGTGCAACGGTCAACGGACCGCATCGAAACAACCTCAGCCAGCCGCTTGAAATCGGCAGCCGCTTCAACGGATCCGTGCCCTACAACGGTACGATCGATGAAGTTGCCTTCTACCAAAGCACGCTGAGCGCCGACCAAATCCGGCAGCACTGGAGCGCGTCGTGGGTAAACCCAGTCATCACCCAGCAGCCTCCGGAAACCCTCAATGCAGTGGAAGCCAGCACCATCACCATCGCGGCCACCGTGACGGGCTATCCCAACACCTTTCAATGGTTCAAGGATGGCGTCGCCATCGAAGCAGCGAACAACCAAGATGGCACCCCTCACTACCCCCAGGGGGTCACCTCTCCCACCCTGGTGATCGCCCAGGGAACTCTGGAAGACTCGGGCACCTACCATCTCGAGATCAGTCATCCCCTGCTGAACCTCACCACGGTCAATGTGGCGCTCACCGTCGCGGCTGATCTGACGTCTCCCACCATCCAATACGTGACGGCCGATGCCAGCGCTTCCCGCGTGCGGGTCGCCTTCGACCGATGGGTGTCGCCCGACACCGCCGGCGTACCGGCCAACTACGTCTTCGACAAAGGCGTAACCGCCACCGGCGTGGCCTTGACCACCGATCCCGCCGTCCTCGACGTGATCACCACCGGACTCGCGCCCAACACCTCCTACACCCTCAGCATCAGCGGGGTGAAGGACCAACGCGCGAGCCAAAACCTCATTCAACCGAACAGCACGACCTTCAAGTCTTACGTGCTGACACCGGGAACCTTGGCCCTGGACTTCTACGCCAAGATCCCCGGCACTAGCGTTGACAGCTTGCGCACCGACGCGCAGTACCCCAACGGGGTCTACACCAACCTGGTTCTCACCAACTTCAGCACCCTGGCGCTGACCGCCGGGGACTGGAATAGCAACCCGGCGTTTGGACCTCGCAACCTCGGTTCGGACTACGGCGTTCGCATCTATGGTTGGATCACTCCTCCTAAGAGCGGCAACTACACGTTCTTCCTCCGAAGCGACGACGCTTCCGAACTCCTCCTCAGCGGTGACGAAAGCACGGCGACCACCCAGATCGCCTTCGAAGCCGCCTGCTGTGAAGGCTTCAAGGAGCCGGCCGAAGGAGTCACCGAAACCTCCGCTCCGCAGGCGCTGATCGGAGGACAAAAGTACTTCATCGAAGTCCTCAACAAAGAGGGCGGCGGCGGAGACTTTGTCGAAGTGGCCTGGCGAGAAGAGACGGACACCACCCCCGCGGGTTCCTTGAAACCGATCCCGGCCGAGTTCCTGTCCTCGCTCGCTCCGGCGCCTCAGGCCCGGTTCAACGCCCCGGTCCTCGCGGGCGGCCAAGTCGTGATCAGCTGGGTCGGCACTGGAGTGCTCCAGGAATCGACCGACCTCACCACGTGGACTGCCGTGGCCGGAAACCCGGCCAGCCCTTACCAGGCTGCCACACCCGGAACGCGCAAGTTCTATCGGATCCAGGAATAAGCCTGATCTGACCTAAGTTCACCCGGCCGTTGGATCCTGTTCGCAGGATTCAACGGCCGGTCTGTTTTCACCCTCACCGCCCCCTCCCTCTTTCTCAATCTCACCAGATGCTTGGGGGCTGGCCCCAGGTCCATCAGGGAGATTCGGAGCCATTCTCATCCGCGTGAACATCAGAACACACACTGTTCGCAGTCAGGACTTTTCTGAGGGAAACAATCAGAGGGAAAATTTCCTGGTTCGCATCGGCCCCTTGACGATCGAAGGCGGCCTGCTCCAACTCGCAGATCCGACGATCTTGCAGAAAAATTCCGTTGGTGAACCACACAATGAATGGCCAGAACAACTCGATCAAACCCGGAACAGAAGGCCGTTTGATCATCATGAGACCAAAAGTGCGATTGGTGCGCTGCTCCAGGTCCTGCGGAACATACACGTTCCACAAATCGAGGACGGGCTTCTGGCTGCCTCCCGTGGTAAACCGCAGCAACTGGTAAGGGTATTTAGTCAGGATCGTCATGACATCGCGTGAGTCCTGCCCCGATGTTTTTCGTTTGCCCAACATGAGCTTTTCTCCCAAAGGCTGTTTCCCTCGAGGACGGGAAAAGGTGTAGTCCGCTTCGATCCAATCATTCCCCACACGCGTGTCCAGCAAGGTGGTCTTGATGCCGCCCATCAGGCTGCGGTGCAGGAACTGATGGTTCATATCCATGAGATTCTCGTGCATGAAGGTGAAGTGGCACCCCACTATGCTATCCAATCGACGGGTTTTATAATCGGGATTCGCAGCGGTCGGAATTTCGGGAAAGTCGGCCCGATTCGGACTGGCCACATCGCCTGGAAAAATAAAGATCATCCCATACGCTTCCCGACACGGATAGCTGCGAACATTCCCGGGGCGAAGGCTGCATTTTTCCAGATAGGGAACCGCCACGCACCGGCCGTCGGCATTGTACTTCCATCCATGGTAGGTGCACCGGATGCATTCGTCCTCCACCACCCCCAGATGCAGCGGAACCTGGCGATGCGCACAACGGTTCTCGAGCGCAAAAACATCTCCCGCTTCACCCCGGACCAGAACCACAGGTTGCCCGGCAAACGAGGTGGCGTGCGCCTTGCCAACTCGCAGTTCGCGCGACCATGCCACGGGATACCAAAAATCGGGGCAGATTCTCACTTTGCGAATATCAGGCTGCGTCAAGGTATTACGCCCCACGTCGGGGGAGGGTAGGGTTTGGGTGGACATAGCGGCTCTCGGTGTGGTGGCTGGATCGATCAACATTCGTTCATCGGGTTGCGTTGGCGCTGCCTCCAACGGATATTGTCCACGGAACTGCAACATTCGTGCCGAAACGAAATCCTTCTCCCCCCCGCCCCACGGGGTCCAGAGCGCTCAACCGTTCGGAAGGAAGTGATGTTTCGTCGTTCAGGTTCCGAAGGCTCCCAAAACAGCACCGGACGAAATATCCTAGCTCCGATGCCTGACTGCCACTGCGCCTTTCGCTGTCAGTTGTGCTGGACAGTCTGCACGTCTCGCATTGCATTTTGCGGGATGACCAATGTCTCGCATTGCATTTCGCAGGTTTTGCAAAAACTAAGACTTGCTTAAGTTTCTCAAGAATCTTGCGGTCAGCCGGATCTAGGGTTGATTTGCCTCGGAAAACGAGCTTTCCTGCTGTTACCGGAACGGAAGGCTCTCAACGATCAGTACTTAGCAATGCTCTAGCCAACCATGTCGGCACGGAAGCCAAGCCACCTCCATCGCTGCCCGCTGCTACTGGCCGCCATTGTCGCGACCAGCGACATCGTTCTTGTCTTAAACTTGCACGCCTCTGGCCCAGCGGAAGCAACCTCGGCGGAGGCTGCCTCGCCCGCGGCCCAACTCCGGCAGCACTACGTCATCGCGGGCTTCATTGTCCTAGCCCTCCTCACCGCGAGCTATTGGTTTGTGAAGGCTCAACGCCAAGCCCGTGCAGAGCTCGATCGGTTCTTCCAGCTCTCGCTGGACTTCCTCTGCATCGCCAGCACGGACGGCTACTTTAAAAGGGTCAGCCCGGCAGTGACAGATATTCTCGGTTGGACGCCGAAGGAATTCATGGCTGAACCGTTTCTCTCCTTCGTGCACCCGGAGGACCACCAAGCCACACTCCGCGAAGTGGAAAGGCAGCGCACGACCGGGGAAAAAGTGCTCCGTTTCGAGAACCGCTACCGACACAAGGACGGGAGCTGGAGGGTTCTCTCCTGGAGGTCCGTGCCTCAACCGGATGGGCTCATGTATGCCACCGCACGCGACGTAACCGACACCAAGCAGGCAGAAGAAGCGCTCCGCGCAGCCAACGAGGAGCTCCAAAAGAGCCGTGCCCAGCTCCAAAGCCTGTTCGAATCGCTTCCAGGCCTCTATCTGGTTCTGACGACGGATCTCCAGATCATCGCGGTGAGCGACGCTTACCTGGCCGCGACCCTGACCCGACGTGAGGCCATCTGCGGCCGTCACCTGTTCGACGTGTTTCCTGACAACCCCGACGACCCCGGCGCCACCGGTGTCTCCAACCTCCGGTCGTCCTTGAATCGAGTGAGACAAACGCGGACGACCGACACCATGGCGATTCAAAAGTACGATGTACGTCGTCCCGACGGCAGTTTTGAAGAACGGTTCTGGAGCCCGGTCAATCGTCCGGTGCTGGGAGCGGGGGGGGAAGTCCAGTTCATCATTCATCGGGTCGAAGACGTGACCGAATTCGTGCTCAGCAAGCGAGGGAGCACGACGCCCGCGCGCGAGAGCGATGATCGAAGTCGAGCAAAGCTCGTCGCTCGGATGGAGCTAATGGAGGCTGAAATCTTCCAGAGCTCGCAAGCGGTTCAGACCGCCAACCAAAAGCTGCATGCAGCCAACCAGGAACTGGAGGCCTTCTCCTACTCCGTCTCCCATGATCTCCGCGCCCCGCTCCGTCACATCAATGGCTACGTGGAAATGCTGGGAGATCACCTCGGCAGCTCGCTCAGCGACAAAGGACGGCGCTACCTCAGCATTGTTTCCGAGTCGGCCGCGCAGATGGGACAGTTGATCGATGATCTGCTGGCCTTCTCACGAATGGGCCGCCAGGAAATGAAACTGGGGACGGTTGATCTGAACGTGCTGATCCCCGAGGCCCTCAACACCCTGCATCCCGAAACCCAAGGACGCCAGATCGATTGGAAGATCGGAGCTCTCCCTGCTGTCCATGGCGATCAGGCAATGCTCCTCCAAGTAATCGTGAACCTACTGTCGAACGCGGTGAAATACACCCGTCGCCGAAGTCGCGCGGAGGTTGAAATTAGCCTGGTGCACGAAACATCCGAAGAGGTGGTGATTTCGGTCCGTGACAACGGCGCGGGGTTTGAGATGAAGTACGTCGACAAGCTGTTCGGCGTTTTCCAGCGGCTCCACCGGCCAGAAGAGTTCGAGGGCACCGGCGTCGGCCTGGCCAATGTTCGCCGCATCGTAACCCGGCATGGCGGAAGGGTCTGGGCCGAAAGCGTTATGGACGCCGGGGCAACATTCTATTTTTCGCTACCACCCGCAAAGAAGCCTTAAACTATGACTGCCATCGGAAGGATATTGCTCGCCGAAGACAACGCGAACGACGTGGAACTCGTCTTGAATGCCCTGGAACAAAACCATCTGGCTAATGAGGTCATCGTGGCGAGAGACGGGGCTGAAGCGCTCGATTACCTCTTCCGTCGCGGGGCCTACGCGAACCGCATTGAAGGCCTGCCGGTGGTCGTGCTGCTGGATTTAAAAATGCCCAAGGTGGATGGACTCGAGGTTTTGCGTCAGATCAAGTCCGATCCTACTCTGAAACGTGTCCCCATCGTGATGATGACCTCCTCACGCGAGGAACAGGACCTCTTGCGGAGCTACGAGCTGGGAGTGAACTCGTATCTCGTCAAGCCGGTTCGCTTCCAGCAATTCGTCGAGGCGGTGAAGAGCCTGAGTGTGTATTGGGTGCTGCTCAACGAGCCTCCCCCCGGCGCGCTCGCCAAACCCCTTCCAGTCGGCGGCCTGTGAGAAAGCACGCAGTCCAGAAGACCCCATGAAAGAAATGCTGCGAATCCTCCATCTCGAAGACAACGCCCGGGACGCCGAGCTGATCCACTCCGCGCTGCAGGGCGCCGGCATCGTCTGTGAATGGGTGCTCGTTGCGGGGGCGGACGATTTCCAATCCGCCCTGGGTCAGGGCGACTACGATCTGATTCTCTCGGACTATGCACTCGCGGGTTATGACGGCATGTCCGCGCTCGACCTAGTGCGTGGTTCCAATACGGATGTTCCGTTCATCTTTGTGTCCGGGACCCTGGGGGAGGAGGCGGCGGTGGAGAGCCTTAAAACCGGCGCCACGGATTACATTCTTAAGCACCGACTCTCGAAACTGGTGCCGGCCGTTAGGCGCGCCCTGAATGAAGCTGAGCAGCGAGCGGCCCGGAAGCAGGCGGACGAACGTTTGCGGCTGCTCGAAACGGCCATCCAGCAGGTCACGGAGTCCATCATCATCACGACGGCAGATCTCGATAGCCCAGGACCCCGAATTGTCTTTGTGAACCCGGGCTTCACGAACATCACCGGCTATACTGCCGATGAGGTCCTGGGCAAGACCATGCGGATCCTCCACGGCCCCAAAACCGACCAGAACCTCATCAGCCGGCTCCTGGACAGCCTGGCACGAGGCGAGGGGTTCTGCGGCGAAACGATCCACTACCGAAAAAACGGCGAGGAGTTCCACATGCAGTGGTCCACGGTTCCGCTGCCGGACGGCCAGGGTCGTATCACCCATTTCGTCGCCGTCCAGCAGGACGTGACAGAGCGCAAGCAGAACGAGGCCAGACTTCTCCGCGCTCAAAGACTCGAAAGCATCGGGGCCTTGGCGAGCGGAATCGCCCACGATCTGAACAACATCCTGGCTCCCATCATGATGTCCGCCCCCATGCTGCGCTGGAATCTGCCAGCCCACGATTCAGAGGAGATCCTCACCTCCATTGAAACAAGTGCCCAACGAGGGGCCGAACTGGTCAAGCAGCTCCTGCTGTTCGGACGCGGTATGGAAGCGAAGCGCTGCACCACCGATCTCAAGCATTTGATCCGCGACCTGCTCCAGATGATCCGCGAAACCTTTCCGAAAGGCATCATGATCGAGGCCAGGGTATCTCCCGAACTGTGGACTGTGCAGGGGGACGCCACTCAGCTCCATCAGGTGCTGCTGAACCTGTGCGTGAACGCGCGGGATGCGATGCCCAGCGGGGGCAAGATCACTTTATTGGCTGAGAATCTCCGGCTCACTCCGAGCGCCACCCAACACTCAGGGGAACCTGGCGTGGGAGACTATGTGCGGCTACGCGTCCGGGATACCGGAACGGGCATCCCGGCAGGAGTGCTGGAACGCATCTTCGATCCATTCTTCACCACGAAGGAGCCCGGCTCCGGCACCGGGCTGGGATTGTCGACGGCTTTGGGTATCGTGAAAAAACACGGTGGATTTTTGGAAGTCCAAAGTCAGGTCGATGAAGGCAGCACCTTTTCCGTCCATCTGCCCGCGACGCCGGGAGTCACGGCGCCGGCGTTGGACCTGCAGCCTTCCAAACCGCTGACGCAGGGCAACGGCGAACTCGTTTTGGTCGTCGATGATGAGCCCGAAATCCTCAAGGCAACCGATCAATATCTCACTCGCAACGGCTATCGGACCCTCCTGGCGCGTGACGGCGTGGATGCCCTCGTCCAATTCACTCAACGGCAAAAGGAGATTCAATTGCTGGTTACCGATCTCGAAATGCCTCTAATGGATGGGGTCGCGCTGACTCGGGCCATCCGAAAACTGAACCCGTCCATCCAGGTGGTGGTTTCCAGCGGAATCGCCGATGATCGCAACTGGCTGGATCGCCTGGCCGAGTTGGCGGAATCCGGGGGGTACGCCTTGCTGACCAAACCGTACGGTGTGGAAAAGCTACTCGACACGCTCAAGGAGGCTTCCAGCAAACCTTAAGTCACCGCTCAGCTGTCCCCCCTCGCGCAGAACCCTCGGGCCGTACCGCTTCAGGGAAGAAGCGCGCCGTCCAGCTGGCGTCCCCACTTGTACGTCGGATCCCCGAACCCGCCTACCCGGAAGTTACGCCAATCCTCCGCCTCTCCTGGTGCGGTGACAATCGATGCCAGAGCGGAGTTCAGATGCGTCCGAGCCGCCACGAGGGTCAGGGCATCCAACTTCGACTCCAATTCGAACGCCAGGCTGGAGGCGCGAGGGATTCGGCTGTGCGCCGCCAGCGATGCCAGAATCCAGGCTTTGGGCAGGTTCGTAGAGTCCACCGAACCCTGGACGTAAAGATCCGCCAGGTTCAGCTGAGCCGGCGCCCAATGTTGCTTCGCGGCGGCTCTAAACCAATACAGGGCCTCGTTGAGATTGGTGGTCCCGCCGATCCCTTGGAGATGCATCTCCCCCAGTCGGTTCAAAGCCAGCGGGTCCTTCTGATCCGCCGCCTGCGTGTAGCAATAGATCGCGCGTCCCACATTCTTGGGAACCAACTCGCCCTTCCAATAAAGTTCGCCGAGAAAGCCGAGGCTGTCCTGCATAAGATGTTCGCGCTTTTCCCTGAGCCAGCTTGGGAATGACTTTCCCGCCGGGAACGAGGCCAGCCCCAGCGCATAGAGCCGGAGCAATTCGCGATTCGCGCGGCGATGGCCTGCCGCCGCCGCACGCTCGTACCAGCCGATCGCCTCCGGAAACGAAGCCGCCGCGCCCTGCCCCCCCTCCACCGCCATCCCGTAACGATACATCGCCCAGGCATTGCCTTTCTCAGCAGCCGCTCGAAACCAGCTAGCCCCCTTGGAGCGGTCCACCGGAGTGTTGCTACCATTCCAAAACGAGACGGCCAGAAACAGCATCGAATCGACATCGCCCTTCTCCGCGCGACCTAGCGCATCGGCCAGGGAGGCCGGGTCGGGCCGGAAATGGGCGGAGATATAGCCGGTGTCACGGATGTTCTTAAGCAGGCTCGCAGCTTCGGTGTCCCCGGCATCGATCGCGCGCTCGAGCCACCGAATCGCCTGCCGCTTTTCATCTTCCGAAGCTTTGTTCCCGGCCAGCATGCAAAAAGCGATCTTCCGCATCGCTTCGGCATTACCCTGTTCTGCGGGAACCCGAAACCATGCCGCAGCGCGATGGAAATCATTTTTGGACCCATAGTAAAAGGAGTTGCCCATTTCAAACTGAGCCTCGACCAAACCTTGTTGAGCCGCCTTCTCATACCACTCGATCGCGATCTCCTGATTACCCACGACGACACCCTGCGATGTCAAAGCGCGTTTGGAATAGGCTGATCCCAGCAAGAATTGGGACTCCCGATCTCCTGCCTCGGCAGACGGAATCAATAATTGAATTGCCCGTTCCGGATCGCGCAGGGAGCCCAGCGAATTCACGTACACATACACGCGAAAATGAAGAGCGGGCTGGAAACCCTGCGCGGTGGCCTTCCCCAGCCACTCATCCGCTTCCTTGAGCGCGGCCTGGGTCCTGCGGTAGTCCACCAACAGGATGCCCAGTTCAGTTTGTGCCGGGGCATATCCCTTCTCGCTGGCCCGGCGCAGCCAGCGCTCGGCTTCAGCCAGATCATCCAAGTGTTCCAGCCGCCCAACATACTCGAGTCCGAGCGCGGTCATGGCGGCGACATTCCCCTCGGCCGCCCCACGCTGAAGGGCCGCCAGTCCTTTGCGCCGTTCGGTGCGAACTTCCTCCGAGATCCCACGATAATTGATTTGTCCCGATGCAGCCTGAAGAAGGGTCACGCAGGCGACCACGGCCAGCACGAATGGATGATTGAGAGGATTCACAACGAGTTAGGGTTTGGTTAGAGCCTGCAACCCGGAGGGGGCGTTTGTCGCCGTACGGTTGAGCTGATAGATCTGTTTCAGGCGAGCGGCGACCTCTGGCGGATCCCAAAGCCGGTTGGAATTAGAATCGTAGGAGGGAAGCTGCGGGAGTTCCGGGTAGATGCGATTACCGAAACCGTCGGACGGGGTGGCCCGCTGGACAAACAGCGTGGTGAGGGTCCAGGAAATCTCGCGAATAGAGAGCTTGCCGTCCTGATCCAGATCGATGGAGTCAAACCGATGCAGCGGCCAAAAACCACCGACCGTATTGGGGAACTTTTCGTGCATGGCCTTCGCCTCCACCCGGCTGACGCCGCCATCGCGGTCGAGATCATAGGGAAGCAACAAGGGCTCCGCTTGAGCACGCAACGCTGCATACAGAAGGTGCTGCTCCGTGAGGTCCAGCTCCTGATTGCGGTTGACATCCACGAGAAACAAACGCACCGCAATATGAGGAGCGTACGCTTCCCGCTCGATGTCCATCGCCCTCAGCTCGTCGAGATCCAGACGGCCGTTGGCGTCCAAATCAAATTGGCTGAACAGAGTTTTCACCACAGCTGGGTCTCGGAGCGTGGCTTCGGCCAACTCAAAAGGAAGGCTGGCCCCACTCGTCGGCGTGCCCCCCGCAGCCTTCGCGGAGGACTGGGAAAGCATGAGTTGCGCGCCACCCAAATTGGCTTTGGCCAACAGGTGCCAGGGGTAAGTTTCCGGCTCCCGAACCATCAAAGATCGAAGCGCTCCCACGCTCAGATCCGGACGCATGACTTCGGGGGACTGCGCAGCCAGGGCCAGGATGAAGCCCAGCTGCGGATCTTCGTCGAGCGGAGAAACCAATCCGATGAGTCGCACACAATTGGAGTAGCTGCCTGCTACGAAGGCATCCAGGATACGTTCCTTGAGTGACCAACTCGACACCTGCAAATCAAGCTCCGCTCGGTCCGGCTGAGAGTCCACCCAGGAGGATCGAGGAGTCGCGTAAGCGCGTCGACAATCCACCCGCCCGAGTTGAAAGCCATCGCCTGAGTTGAAGGGCGAGTTGAGTACCCACAAATAGCCATTCCCCAAGGCGATCGGACTGCCGATACTGGGAACCGGCACATAACCGATCCACTGCCGCGTGGGCTGGTGCATCAGCATGAACCTTCGACCATAGCCCATCGGCTCACCTCCAGCCGTGACAACCCATAAAAACTCTCCGTCCCCCCGCACGTCCTGGATTGGTCCGTTGATCCGGCTGAGTGGACGAAAGGGATGGTAATTCGTCTCGCTGGCATGGCTCTCACGCTGCCGCTTGCAATAGCTGGCAAACGCGGAGAAGTTGTCGAACGCGGGATACTGAGGTGAGGGCGCTTGAAAACCCCCAAACCGATTCGAGGCGTCGTAATGCATCAACCCGTATTGCCCTGCAACCCAGATTCCCCCGAAGCAGCTGGGCTCGATGAGCGAGGCAAAGCCCTCAGGAGGGACTCCTTCCCTGAAAAGCTGAGGCGTGATGGCCTGAAGCGCGCTTCGCTCGATGAATCCAAAGTGACGGTTCGACGCCAAAAAAACGCCGCGAGCCGAAGACACTAATCTCCCGCCTCCCATCACGGGCGGCACCGCAACCGCGTTCCACTGTCCCGACTTCAGATCGAGTTGCGCAATCTCTCGGTCGGACGCAACCACCAGCCCCCCCTCATGCCAGGTAAACCCGAGCAGCGGGCTTCGAAAACCATCTGGCAAGTTATATCGCCGACCCGCTTCCAAAGAACGGGGATCCACTGAAACGATAAAATCACCCGCCGCCCAAAGTCGATTCTCATGCCAGGCCAATCGTTGGAAGCGATTGGTTAACGGCAAAGAAGCCACTTTCCTGGTTCGCCCAAGCGCGGGGTTGAACGCCCAGATCCGAGTCACAGGGACTTTCGCAAGGCCCAGCTTAACCCCCAGGTTCCTCTCGCGCTCGAGATCCTGCACCTCTTCCTCCTGGCCGAGCAGCAGGAAGACTTCATCGCCTCCGCAGACCATGTCGATCAGGCCTTTGACCGACGACAGTCCCTCGGGAGTAAAGGATTCGATCGGCAAGTCCAGGCGAGGAGGAAGCGAGGAAGCCATTCGAAGATCCGTTACCACGGTCTTATCGCTGTCGACGGCTCGAGGAAATCGGGGAAGATTGGTAAAGGAATAAGGATCGGCCGCGACGGGGGCGGCCGACGACGGGGACGGCTGGCGTGGAATCGCGTCGCGCCGGGTAGCCGTCGCGTTCACCCCCGCGATCTCCTGACTTAAGGCAACCACCTCGGAAGCCGTCAGAAGTCGATCAGCTATCATCCACTGTCCATCGGCCGGCGTGTAGTCCGGAGCTCGCAGCGTCAGTCGGGCGCGCTGAAGGAATTGGCGTTCCAGTCGGACGCCTAGAGCCTGCACAATGCTGGGCGGAAAATCACCGAATGTCTGCGAGCCGATGCGAACGGTTTCGACCAGCTTCAAACTGGACAAAGCCAGCTGGTGGAGTTTACGGGCTCCCAACACCTGCAGCGTTTCCGCTCGTTGAGGGTGATCGGCGGAGGTAAACTCATCCAACAGCATCTGCCACCGGTCATGCATTTCAAGATGCTCCCGAAAACTGGGCTGACGTGGGAGCCCCGTCACGGCATCGTAGGTAGCACGGAGAACTTGCGCCCGAATCGACGGGACCTGCCACCCCAATTGTGCGGCAATCTCCAACCCACCCACATGCTCCAGCCAACTCAACCGACCGTCATAGTCAGCGAGATTGTAGGAACGCTCGCCCGACCACTCGCTGACCAGGGACGCGAACCGTTGGATGGATCCCTCCGGAACTTGTTGGGGTGCTCGGTTAGTCGCCAGGCTCAAAGCTCGTTTGGTGAGTTCCTCCGCGGCTTCGACCAACTCGGCGTTGCGCAGGTTAGTGCGGACCTCCAGGTGAACTCGACCCAGAACATCCAGAATGGCAAAGCGTAAGTCGTAGCGATCGGTCCATCCCGCATCCGGACCGGATCGGGCGAAGACGGCGACATTGGTGGCATTCACCACCACATAGCTCGAATTGAGGCGGCTCCAATCGCGAGACTCAGAACCCAGCAGGCCGCTTCGGATCAACCGGGCTTCCTCACGGCCTTGCTGATGCCGAGAATGCCGCCAGGAGCGGAGCCCCGTTTTGGACTGCAGTTGACGCTGAAATGTGTCGGAGATCAGTTTAGGAACATTGGGCGGGTGCATCCCCTTTTGCGGTTGCAGCTGGTTGAAGGTCGTCACCAGGGCGATGGAAACCAACTGACGTTGGTGTGCCGCTAGGTCGCCGGCAGCGCTCAGCAACTGCCGCGTCACCCCGGCAACTCGATCCAACTCCTCGAGCACCGCCTTGGAATCCTTGCTCAGTCGGGCGTTCAAGACCAGGTTGGTCGAGATCAACAGCTCGCCCCGACGCGGATTCACAATCTCCATGACCAGGGTAGAACCAGGGCCTGAACCGTCCTCAAAGCGTCCCGAAATGAGCAGGTCGCATTCACTCCACCGTCCCGCTCGGGCCTGAGATTCCAAATTCCCAAAACCTGATTTCGACAGTTCCAGTTCCTCCTTCAACAGGTGAAGCTCAGCCCGCTCCACCCACTCCACTCCATCAAACTCCATGACGGACGCGAACAACGCGTCCGAGAATTCGCGAGCAGTAGTCGCGGCACGATACGAGGTGCCATCGACCGAGAAGGGAGCGAAGGCCGCCTTCAGCCTTGCCGTGGGTGGAGTGGCACCTTGGGCGGAACCCATCGACAGCCAGCAGAAGGCCGCGATCAGAATGTAGGCATGCCGGAGCACGCGAGCGAGCGCGACGGCACCACCCGCTCGCTGAGGGGGCGGATCAACGAGTCTCAGATCGGGTAGCATAGAGGAAATCATGGTAGGGAATCAGCGGTTCGTGGAGCTACCCGAGTTAACCAGCGCGGGAAGTAAACGGAGCGATAGTGAAGCGGCTGCACGCTGGAGTGCACCTTTAGCAGCTGTTTGCTCGGTGTTGTCGACGAAAACCGAGGTCTCTCGATCCGCGTAAAGGACTGTTCCTCGGCGATCGACAGCTTTGAGCTCAACCCGAGCTCGGCAGGACACCAAGCTGCCGTTGCGCGTCGAAAACGCGCTGAAAGCCTCGCCGGAAATCTGAACATCCGCCTCACCTGAACGGGTCGTGTTCACCACCCCAAACCCGGTCTGGGTCAGCCACCATGAAATTTCGGTCTGGGCGGCCGGGTCGTTGACGGGTGACCCGGAATGCTGTTCCGGAATCAAAATGGAAACGGTCGGCCTCGCCTTGGCTCCCAGTCGTTCAAGCAGGAGCTTCTGATGGTCGGTCGCGGTCGGAGGCGGCGCAACCAACTGGTCGGCACTAACCTCAATTGCCGCCAGCAGCTTTCGACTGAGTTCCTCAGCCACCGTTGTGTAGGCGTCGACGGCCTTACCCCGAACCGTTTCGCCAAACGTGCGGCCCGTCTCGCTGCCCATGACCTTCGCGACGATCAGATAGTCCGCCCCGATGCGCACCACCTTGCCGCTCACCAGCACTTTGGCACCGGTGAGATGGCCGATCCTGGCGGCGCTCTCAGGGGTGACTGTGCCCGAGAGACCCTTTGCTTGTTCCTTCAGCAAAAGAGCCAGCTCGGCTCGCTCCACCAGCCACACTTTCGAACTCGCGCTCAGATGAGCCGCCACAACCGCTGAAAACTTCGCCCCCGCATCGCGAATCGCATCCTCCTTGGACTCGAAGTCCAGTATGGCTACGGTGATCGATCCGGTGTCCGCGAGGGAACGGCATTCGAGTAGCAAGAGGGGAAGCAGCATCCAAGGCAGCAGTCCTGTTCCGGACAACCACTCGGGACAGCGCCAAGAACGGCTGGAAGGCCGATGCTTCCACCTCTGGATGAATTGGCAGCATTGAAACCATGAGTGCGTGGCTCTCCCCAAGTCCATTCCTGCTTCCATCGGCTGTTTCCAGCCCCCAGTTGAGCAAGTTGAGGTGGACCTGAGTCTTGCGCGGATGGGCGCAGAGCGGCAAACCACCCGGATCTTCAGACGCTTTCACCGGCACGAGGAGGAATCGGGCCTAAGCGTTCACCGGCGAGGCCTCACTGCCGTTTACCGTTTGGCTTTCGAAGACGGCGTGGTTAGTATGCCCTTGCCGGCAGTCGTTTAGCGATGTAACAACGCCCACACGGTTTGACGAACTTGAACTTGAACTTGAACTCATGAATTCTGAACTCCTTCAATTGCTCGGCGACAAGGCCGACGGCCTCCTCAAACACCAATCCAAGACCGTTCCCAGCTCCATGCTCCACCTGCCAGGCGGCGACTTCATCGACCGGGTCTGGTCGGCTTCGGATCGGAGCAACCGGGTGCTCGGAAATCTGGAACGCCTCTTTCGCAGTGGGCGCCTGAGCGGCACCGGCTACCTGTCTATCTTGCCCGTGGACCAGGGAATCGAACACTCCGCCGGAGCTAGCTTTGCGAAGAACCCGGTTTACTTTGATCCGGAAAACATCGTCAAACTCGCCATCGAAGGGGGATGCAACGCCGTCGCGTCCACCTATGGCGTGCTCGGCACCGTGGCACGCAAGTATGCCCACAAAATCCCGTTCATGGTTAAGATCAACCACAACGAGCTGCTTACCTACCCGAACAAGGCCGATCAAATCCTCTTCGGAACCATCAAGGAAGCCGCCGACATGGGGGCCGCGGCTATCGGAGCCACCATCTACTTTGGATCGGAGAACAGTGGTCGGCAAATCGTAGAAGTAGCTCAGGCCTTCGCTGCCGCCCACGATCATGGCCTGGCTACAGTTCTCTGGTGCTACCTCCGGAACAATGCCTTCAAAAAGGATAAAGACTACCACGTCAGCGCCGATCTGACGGGACAAGCCAACCATCTAGGAGTGACCATCCAGGCGGACATCATCAAACAGAAGCTCCCCGAGAACAACGGAGGCTTCAAGGCACTCAATAGCGGAGGATCGAGTTACGGCAAACTGGACGAGCGCATCTACAGCCAGCTCACCTCGGATCATCCCATCGACCTCTGCCGCTACCAAGTCGCCAACTGCTACATGGGTCGAGCGGGGCTCATCAACTCAGGCGGGGCCTCAGGAGAAAACGATTTTGCTGAAGCCGTCATGACTGCCGTGATCAATAAACGGGCCGGAGGCATGGGTTTGATCTCGGGCCGAAAAGCCTTCCAACGTCCGATGAAAGAAGGCGCCAAGCTCCTAAACCTCATCCAAGACGTCTACCTGGACAAGGATATCACCATCGCGTAACGACCGGATTGGGAACCAACCGCACACTGCTCAGGTCCGAAAAGAAGCTGAGCAGTGTGCGATCGTCGAGGTCTCCCGACGGATGAGTGATGAGTGATGAGTGACGAGTGACGAGTGATGAGTTGTGTGGAAAATGAACAACTCATTCGCAACTCGGGCGACTGACCACTGACCACTGACCACTGACGAGGGACGATTACGATTACGATTACGATTACGATTACGACCGACGACCTCGTCACTCGTCACTCGTCACTCGTCACTCGTCACCCATCACTCATCACATCGCCCCAATAAAGTTTGAACCGACATTCATGAAGTCGAAGGCGTGCAGTCCAAACTCGTTGGAAAGCTCGGTACACACCTTGATGCCACGCACGCTGTTACCGCGGGTGTCCAAGCGCGGCGAATAGACCGCAATGCTCAGTTGACGGTTCACCACCGCCATGATCCCCCCACTCACACCGCTCTTGGCCGGCACCCCCACCCGATAGGCCCACTCGCCCGCGTAGTCATACATGCCACAGGTAAACATCACCGCCAAGGCATCCTTAACATACTGCACGTTGAAGACATCCTTCTGAGTCACCGGGTTCTCACCCGTGTTCGCCAAAGTAGCTCCAATCAGAGCCAAATCCGCGCAGTTCACCAACACCGAACACTGAGAGAAATACTGATCCAACGTTTGGTCCACTTCCTCGTCAATGATGTCAAAATTGCGCATCAGCCAGGCGATTGCACGGTTGCGATGCCCGGTAGCGGATTCGGAATCCCGAACCGCCTCGTCGATTCGCAGTGTTCTTCCCGCCGCCAGTCCCAGCCGCTGCACATACTCCGCCACCCCGGTGCCCCCTGGGCCTTTGATGAGCGAGGCAACCGAGATAGCTCCGGCGTTCACCATCGGATTAAAGGGCCTAGGGCGCCCGTGCTTCGGGTCCAACTCAATGGAGTTGAAAGGATCACCGCTGGGTTCGATCCCCACATGCTGCAGTGTCTTTTCACGTCCGTGCCTCTCCAAGGCCATTAAGAACGCCATAGGCTTGCAAATGGACTGGATCGTGAACTCCTGCTGACAATTGCCCACCGAAAACACTTCCCCGGAAACCGTCGCGAGGCTGATGCCAAAATCGGCCGGATTCGCTTTCCCGAGCTCGGGGATGTAGGTGGCGATGTCCCCTTCATCGTCGTCCTTATACTTCTCGTACAGTGCCGAGATTTGATCTTTGAGTGGCGAAATGTCCCGCATGGTCAATTTTCTACGCCAGACCACTGGTTGAGTCTCATCTTTTCCATGAGTGATCTGCTTATCCGGAGCAAAGCAGCTTCCAGACCAGGGACTCGAAGAACGCCTCCTTGGTTCGCGGTTTCTTCTTGTCACCCGACCCCAATCGCTCCTCACTGGTCTGGAATCATGACCGCAGCCGGCCGCATTTTCATTCTGGACCCGAGGCAACGCGGGTGCCGAACCAACCTCTGCATCACCAGGCACTCCTGAGCCACCATGCCGATTTTTGCCCTCACCATCTTTTTGGGAGCCTTCCTGTTGTTCCAGGTCCAGCCGATGATCGGGAAGTACATCCTTCCGTGGTTTGGTGGAGGCCCCGGGATTTGGAGCACCTGCATGCTGTTCTTTCAGCTCCTGCTGCTCGCCGGGTATGCGTATGCCCATCTGCTTTCGCGCTGGAACTCCCCACGTCGACAAGTGCTCGTTCATCACCTCTTGCTCGGACTCGCCCTGTGCCTGCTACCCGTTGTCCCCTCGGACAGCTGGAAGCCGCAAGCAGTAGGAGATCCTCGAATTCAGATCCTGCTGCTCCTGGCAGCCTGCGTCGGGCTTCCCTACTTCGCACTCTCGGCGACCGGTCCGTTGATGCAACACTGGTTTAGCCTGGTCAGCCCGGGCGCCTCCCCCTACCGCCTCTACGCCTTGTCCAACGCCGGCTCTCTGTTGGCATTGCTCAGCTACCCTTTCTACTTCGAGTCCACCTTTTCGCGAATTACCCAGGCCAGCATCTGGTCCTGGGGGCTCTGTGCCTTCGTTATCAGCAGCGGATTCGCCGCCCGCTCTGTCTGGCGAGCGTCCAACGCACCTCCTGCCACCTCCCCGCAGGAAGGTGCCCAAGCGACTCTCCCGAGAACACCCAGCGGAGAGGAATCGCGCCCCCCGTTCCTCACCTGGTCGCTCTGGCTCCTCCTGCCCGCTTGTGCCTCGCTGCTCTTGCTCGCCACCACAAACAAACTGTGCCAGGACGTCACGGTTATCCCGTTGCTCTGGGTGGTGCCGCTGGCGCTGTACCTGCTCAGCTTCATCATCTGCTTCGACAGCCCTCGATGGTACCAACGGATGCCTTTCGGGATCGCCCTCGTCGCATCCCTGACTGCTCTCTGCTGGGTGCTGTTCGGTGATTCAGAGTTGAGCATGACGGTCCAAATTGGCGTCTATGCAGTCGGACTGCTGATCTGCTGCCTGGTGTGCCACGGAGAACTCTATCGACTTCGACCGTCCTCCGCTTACCTCACTCACTTCTATCTCACGATGGCAGCCGGAGGCGCGCTGGGTGGCCTGTTGGTGACTTTGGTAGCTCCGCTCATCTTCACCGATTATTATGAGCTGCACTGGGGATTACTGCTTTGTGCGGGACTGAGCCTGACCGCTTGGCTGCAGGCGTCGGACTGGGGACGCTTCAGTCGCTGGCGCTGGCACACCTTCGGGGGAGGATTGGCCGGGATCGCTTGCCTTGCCGCCTCGCTCTGGGCCCAGGCGCACGATTCGAGCCAAGACCAGATCCGAAGGACCCGGAACTTTTACGGCGTTCTGAGCGTCCTCAAAATCGATCCCAGCCACTCTGGATCGTATGCTCTCAAGCTGACCCACGGGATCACCGCCCACGGAATGCAATTGCTCGACCCCGCGCTCCGCGCCATGCCCACCACCTACTACGGAGAGAACAGCGGCGTCGGCCGGACCTTCCGATCCTTGGCCGCTGAGACTCGGCAGATCGGCGTGATCGGCCTCGGTGTGGGGACCCTTGCAACCTATGCCCGCCCGGGGGACGGGCTTCGCATCTACGAGATAAACCCGGAGGTGGAGGCTCTGGCTCGACATCACTTCACTTACCTCTCCGACTGCAAGGGGACCCTGAATGTCGTCCTGGGCGACGCCCGGTTGACGTTGGAGCGGGAGCCCGCCCAGCACTTTGACCTGTTGGTGATGGATGCCTTTAGCAGCGATGCGATTCCCATGCATCTTCTCACTCAGGAGGCCTTCCAACTCTACGAACGCCACCTCAAAACCAACGGCGTCATCGCGGTCCACATTTCCAACCGCCACCTGAACCTGGAGCCAGTGGTCGCCGCAGTAGCGCAGCACGCGGGCTATCAAGCCGCCGTGGTCCGAGACGAGGCTCCGGATGACAAATGGTGGCTGATGAATTCCGTTTGGATGATCCTGACGAAACAGGCCAGCCTTCTGAGTCACCCATCGATCGGCTCGGCGGCAGTGCCCGCCCAGACGCAACCCGAGACAGTTCGCCTGTGGACCGATGACTTCGCCAGCATTTACCCCATCCTGAGGTCCCGCACGAACGCGGCGGTGGAGGTGGATCCAGGAAAGTCGCTGATCGAGAACGCGATTCACCTGACGCAAAAGGGGAATTTCGTCGGCGCCATCGCTCGCTATCGTTCTGCTTTGGAAAGAGACCCCAACTTCGTTGACGCCCTGAACAACCTAGCCTGGTTGCTCGCTGCCGGTCCTGACCCCGCACTGCGCCAAGGAGCGGAAGCAGTCCAACTCGCGGAGCGGGCTTGCGAACTGACCGGCTATCAACGCACGTTCCTGGTCGGCACTCTGGCGGCCGCGTACGCCGAAGCCGGACGCTTCGCCGACGCCGTTGCCACCGCCGAAAAGGCCTGCGCCCTCGCCGCTCAGGCGGGAGACGATGTACTCCTCTCCCGAAACCAACAACTGCTCCAGCTGTACCGAAACGGCAAACCCTACCACGAGCCCGCTCAGACTCCGTAGTAGGTCTCGTACACATGAGCCGCTTGCCGCCGGGCATCTTCCCACGTCCAGGTCGTCTCGGTAAATCGATCCGGACTCAGGCTGCGCACATACTCTGAAGGCTTGGGATCCGTCAACGACTCCAAGAGCAGTCGGCCGATTCCCGCCGAACCGCTGATCCCGTGCGCATTGCAGCCTCCGGCCATGACGAAGCCTTTGACTCGCGAGGACTCCCCAATGATAAACCGTCCATCGGGAGTGAAGGTGGGCCATCCCTTGCCCACTCGAGATTTTTGGGTCCCACGGGCTTCTGGCACCAGGGCCGCAAAATCGTCTTCAAAACTCTGCAATACCGGCCAGTCCGGCTCGACCGGTGGCGGCTGAGCGGCCAAAGCGTAGCTGCGTGGATCCGTGTTCAGGGCCTGTTTCTCCCACCCACCCAACAAGAGCCCCCCATCACACGCCCGGCCATAAAGGGTGAGCTCGGGAACCCGAAAACACGGAAGCTCGGGTGTCCATCCCGACAACGCCATGGTGACAAAGTACTCGTGGCGCACCGGAACAATGGGAAGCTCCAGTCCAACCAGCTGAGCCACATGATAGGCATGTGCTCCCGCCGCGTTGATGACGTAACGGCACGAGATCTGACCCCGATTGGTTCGGACTCCCGTCACCCGGCCGTCACGGCAAACAATTCCCTCAACCACGGTGTCGGTCACCAGGCTCACACCGAGCTTCCTCGCCTGATAGGCATAGGAACTGGCTACTGCATACGGACGCATGTAGCCATCCGAGGGACACCACAAGATCGCTTGGGCCTTCTGCAATTGAAGCGGCGGACAAAGCACCCGGGCCTCCTTCGCATCAATCAGCTCCGTTTCCAGCCCCACCCGGTCAGCAACTCGTTTCAACTCACGAAGCTCAGCCGCGCGCTTCTCCGTCAAGGCCACTCGAAGCGAGCCCACCTCGTGCCATTCTGGTTGCACTTTAGGGTCGCGCTGCAACTCGCGAAAGGTAGCGACGGAGTGCATCGCCAGACGGGTGCGTTCCTCACTCGGCCGCGGCTGGCCACACAGGCCGGCGCCTTGGGACGACGTCGCCTGGGCCACATCCGAAGCCCGTTCCACCAGGAGAATGTCCCGCTTGCCCGCGGCAGCCAGGGTGTATGCAACTCCACACCCTACCGCTCCGCCGCCCACGATCACATATTCGGCATCCTTGAGCTCTGTCATTTGGACTCCATTTGTTTGAGATACCAGCGTATGAAGGCATCCACGTTGTATTCCTTGTAAGGCGAGTACGGCCCCGGCGCATACGCGCTGGAATTGATGCCGCGCTGCTGGCGTTCGCAGATCACCCAATCCTGCTCGGAGGTGAGCTGCCAGAAGGGCATCACGGCCGACAGCTCGTAATCGCGTCCCTCCTGGGCCTTCTCGTCCACCAGCCAGTAAACCCGGACTGCGGTGGCCTCGGGACCGGCCGGAAGGAGTCGCGTGCTCACCGCATGATCGCAGCTGGAGTGGTTCCAAAAATTGGGAAGCGCTCGCATGCGGAGGGTGCCGACGTCCGCATCCCGATAATCTCCCATCAGGGGCGCAACCTGCCGGCCATCCATGGTCTCACTCAGATAACCTTCCACCAAGGCGGTCCGGTTCGCTGAAAACCAAATGTTGCGCTCGGCATCAGGAAACGTGGTCATGCCAGTTTGCTTGTGGCTCACGGCCAAGCCGGTGGCCGCCCAGCGAGCCTCGCTGCGCTTGACCGCCGTCTCCATCTCCGCGCGGATCTGGGGCGAGGTGTCATCCGCATTGTAGTGATCAAAGTTGGCCTTGATGTACTGGGGATGATTCGCGTTGCAGTGAAAGCATTCACGATTGTTTTCCCAAACCAGCTTCCAGTTCGCTTTCACATGGTAATCCACGATCTTGGCGATCTTGGCCTTACGAAAACCCTGCGGCCGGGCCAGGGCTCCGAACATCTCCCCCGCCTCCGTGAAATCCGGCGGACATGCGGCCAGCGATACAAAGATGAGTCCTTCCACCTCGCGCACCTGAACAGTCCGCAATCCATACTGCGAACGATCGAAAGATTCCGGCATCGCCGGAGAGTGGATGAGGCGCCCATCCAAATCGTAAGCCCACCGATGGTAGGGGCAAACCCACTTCTTAACCCGTCCGCAGGGCTCATCGCAAAGCAACGATCCACGATGACGGCAGAGGTTGTGCATCGCCCGGACCTCGCCCGTCTCGGATCGCACCACCAAGATCGAGTCTGCTCCCACATCCATGGCGAAATAATCCCCCGCGGCAGGGATCTCACAGCCATGTCCGGCAAACAGCCAGCCCCGGCGCCAAACACGGTCCAGGTCCGCTCGGTAAACCTCCGGGTCGCGATACAGTTCGCCGGCCAGCGTGTGATGGGGAGGTTGGGAGGAGAGCAGGCTTCGCACTCGAGGAGAGAGCGACAATGAGTCAATATGCGTCGGATCCATTGTGGAGATGATTGTCCCGAGAAGTGGCCGAACTGGCAACGCTCAAATGAACGAGGGCGCCACATCTCAGTCGGAATGGTAGAGGATACGTTTTCAATCGTTCGGTGGCACACCAGGAGTTGTTCGTGCTGGGAAAGACCAGCTGCCAGCCCAGGTCGGCCAATCCAAAATCTAAAATCCAAAATCTAAAATCCAAAATCTAAAATCTAAACTTATCCCTACCCCCCCTGGGGCGGCACTCGGTTCCATTGCGGGGCAAGCAGCAAAGCCGCCAGCGCCAGTGCGATACCCAAGCCCACAAAAATCGGCAGCCAAATGTCCTGGCCCGCCCGCAGGTACGCTTCGACGGCACCTGGAAGCATCACCCCAACCATCTGGCCCAGTGAGCCAACTCCGTTGATCAGCCCATTGGCCGTGGAAGCTCCCCGCTTGGTTCCAAAATCGATCGCAGCCGTCCCCGAGATCAGGGAGTCCGGAATAAAGACCAAGAAGCCCAGCAAGAACATGCCAATGCCCATTCCGGTGCGGGACATGGGAAGATAGGGAAACGCAATCATGAGCGCCGCGAGGGCCGCCAGCGCAATGACCGCTGGCGGGATTCTGCGAGCCCCAAAAATCTTGTCGGAAAAAAGACCTCCGAAGAGCGTTCCCAACGGACCGGCAAAATCGAACATGCTGCTCAAAAATCCTGACTCGGCAGTGGTCGTCCCCAATCGCTCGTTGATGTACACCGGAGACCAAAACAGGAGCAAATACCTCGTCGGCTTCACCAGAAAGTAGCTCGCGGCCAGGATCCACACCATGGGGCTTCGCAACACTGCTTTCACCACCTCCCAGCTCTCGCCGGAATCCGCCGAAGCCGAGCGGGAGGGCGGCACCGCTGCCACAGCCGAAGCAGAACCAGAAGCAGGCGCCACAGGCTCCGACAGAGGGGCGTCGGCCAGGGCAGCATGATACACCTCAATGGGTGGCAGCCCTACGTCCTCAGGCCGATTGCGCTGCAGCAGCCAGAACAATCCCCAGATGACCAGCAGCACCAGCGCCGGGACCCAAAAGGCGAATCGCCATCCGAAACGGCTGGCGGCATAGCTGGCCAAGAGCGTCGCCAACACTCCCCCCAAGGCGTAATTCGTGCACCAAAAACCCATGACCCCACCCCGTTCACGTTGGGAGAAAAACTCGCCCAAGTTCTTCGCCAAGGGAGCCCAGCCGCTCGATTGAAAAAATCCCTGCAGGAAGAAAAAGATACCGAGGCCCAGGGCTCCGTGGGAGAAGCCCATGCAGACCGCCGCCAGGATCGACCCCATCATTCCCACCAGAACCACGCGACGGGTCCCCAGCCGATCCCCCAGTGGCCCCCAAACAAACTGACCGACGGCATAGGCCGCCGAATAGGCACCGTCCATGGCGGACATCTGGGACTTGGTCAGGCCCATGACATCCGCCTGCTTCAGCTCATTCTTCGCTACCGAAAACCCCTTGCGGGTGAGATAGAACCCCGCATAGGCCAGCCAGGTGATGGCAAAAATGCGACGGCGCCAACGTTCGTAAGCCGAGTTAGTTTGGGCCGGAATCATGCGTCGTCAGACCGTGGGCAGGTGAACCCTGCAGGGGCATCCTGCTTCCGCGCGTATTAGCGGGGCTCCCTACGGGAGGCAAGCAGGATCAACCGTGATTTTCTGAATGGGATGGATTCAAGAAGGAGTGAGGTTCGCAAGACAAGCCCTCAGCTCAACAGAACTGCGCTCAACCCCGCCCGGCCACACAATCCGACCTTGCAGTCGGGTCGGGAGGCAAGCATAACCTTTGGCAGAACTCCAAGTCCGCTGGACGCCGTCGGGAAAACCGGTGTCAGCCGGATGTTGGGCCGCTCAAACGACCACTCTTTGGACAATCCACACCATGCCATCTCCTAAGAACCAACCGCCACCGTCTGGCCCCTCCGCTGAAGCCCTGCAGGAGTTTGTCCGAACCGAGGCCGCTCGCTACCTATTGGTTCCGAATATCAATTCGGTCGGGATCGGACGCAAACAAAGCTCGGACAAAACCAAAGAAGGCCAGCTGTGCCTGCAGTTCACCGTGGACCGCAAAATGGCTCCCGAAGGCCTGGAGTCGGTCAGATCCAGGTTGATACCACCGCTGTTCCTGGTGGACGGGTACCTGGTGCCAACCGATGTCCTGGAACGCCGCTATGCCCACGCGTTTCAGATCGTCCCGGAGGAGGCCGCCGTCAAGGAGCCGCGAAAGCGCCGACAGGAGGTATTACGCCCCGGCCTCAGCGTCGCCAATATCTCGGGAACCGCCGGCACGATTGGGGCGATCGTCTACGATCGAGAGACCGGCAGCCCGCTGCTGCTTAGCAATTGGCATGTGCTGCAAACCACGGAAGGCCAGATTGGGGATACTGTGGTTCAACCCGGGCCTTTCGATGACAATGATACGGGGAACAATTTCGCCGGCCATTTGCTGAGAAGCCATCTGGGAGCCGCTGGAGATTGCGCCGTGGCTACCATCGAGGGCCGTGCCATAAACCCAGAGGTGTTGGGCATATCGACCGTTCTTCAGCGTCTAGGCAAGGCGGAGTTGGATGATCGCGTGGTCAAGTCCGGACGGACCACCGGAGTCACGCGCGGGAAGGTCGTCCGGGTTGAGGTTCAGACCAAGATGACCTACGGCGATCGAGAGGTGGTGATTGGAGGATTCGAAATAGGCTTCGATCCCCGCCGCAAACCATCCGATGGCGAACTCACCAAGCCCGGCGACTCGGGAGCCCCGTGGGTAGCTCTGGATCCCAAAACCGGGAAGCTGACCGATGTCCTGCTCGGGTTGCATTTCGCCGGCGAGACCGATGAAGAATCTCCTGAGTTCGCCCTCGCCTGCAACGCGCACTCGGTCTTCGAGAAGCTTAACATTTCATTCCGCCCGCCCCAGGCCAGCTCGGCACTCATCACAGGCGTCGGGGCAGAAGCGGCGCGAACGTTTGGAGGCAAGGGCTACGACGAGTCCTTCCTCGGCACTCCGCTTCGCTTGCCGGTCCCTACCTCGGCACTCGCCAAGGACCTGATCGGTGCCAACGGACAGCGTTATGCCCATTACACACATTTTTCTCTCACCCAGAGGAAATCGCGTCGCCTATGCGCGTTGGCGGCGTGGAACATTGATGGAGCCAGGCTCACCAAGGTCAGCAAGGAGGCAAGCTGGGCGCTAGACTCGCGCATCCCCGACACCGCACAGATCGGGGACGTGCTCTACGCCCGGACCAAGTTTGACAAGGGACACATCGCCAAACGAGAGGACCTCGTCTGGGGCCCTCCAGCCGAAGCGAAGCGAGCTAACGACGATTCATTCTGCTATTCGAACGCCACTCCCCAGCACGAGAAGTTCAACCGACTCGCGCCGGCGCTCTGGAAGTCGCTCGAAGATGAACTGATGTCGCAGCTGGCGCCACAACGCCTCCGACTGAGCGTTTTTGGAGGCCCTTTATTCCGTCCTGATGACCTTGAATTTGTGGCTTCAGGTGCGCCAGCCGGAACACCGAAGATCCGAATCCCGCGCGAATACTTCAAAATCGTGGCTTACCGCGACAGCGCCGACGGCGGGTTTAAAGCCCATGCCTTCATCCTGTCGCAAGCCAAGCTGATCCAGGGAAAACTGGAATCCATCGCCGCCGAAGCCTTGGACCTGGAACGTTTCCAAATGTACCAAGTCAAGGTCTCCGAGATCGAGAAACGAACCGGATTCAAGCTGACCGACCTGGCACGGATCGACACCAAGGTAGTGAGACCCGGCGGAGAAGCCCTGGGAGCCGAGACCCAGGTCCTAGCAGCGCCAACCTTGGTCGAAGCTTTAAGTGACATCCTCTGACCGCGAGCAGCAAACGCCGCCGACGCGATGACACGGCTGTGGAGGGGGTGGAAAACCACAAGGAGCCCGAACATATTGCCCACGGACGAGGCCGACCACACGGATCTGAAAGGACTTGCCAGGGCCGTGCCGACTGCCGGTAATGTTCTTCAGAATCCCCTCCGACTCCGTGTGCTCCGCGTGTTCCGTGGGCCAAACTTCCGCCGCGAGTGAGTCCCGGCCTTCCCTTCAAGCTCTGTAGGAGCTGCTTGTCACGTCAGAGCGACCAGCCTTTGCGGTATTCTCGATGGAGCAGTTTGCGGGCGGGCCGCGAGTTTAGGATCTTGCCGCTGAGAGTGTCGTACTCGATCGGTCCTTCAACTAAACTTGCCAGGTTCGCCAACTGAGCCAACTCCGTGAGCGGGCCCCCCATGTCGAAACTGGAGAAGGTCTTGCCATTGCCCTTGCACGCTTCGATCCATTCCCACTGGTGACTCTTGATGCGGGGCAGCGATTCTGCCGGCCCGCCTTTGAAATCCTCGAATCGGCTCTCGGGCAGCAGGACGTAATTGGCGTTCCAGGGATTGTCGGAGTACAGCGACCCTTTCGAACCGACGAGCAGATCCCCCCACGCCCCCTGCTTGTGACCGAGCAGGAGATCGGGTGATGGCTTTTCCTTCGCATACCACGTCGATTTCACTGGAGGCAGAGCTCCGCGTGCCGGCAGGTCGATCACCACCTTGGACGAGGTGGGGTAACCTTCCAGATCGACCTCACTGGGCCAGGCTTGAACCCGGATCACCACTTGCTTGGCGCCAGGGTTCATCGACTTCTGCCACAGTTGTTCCAACCGTAACGCCCGAAACATAATGTTCGCGGTGTGACAGGCAAAATCCCCGATGATGCCGCTTCCGAACGCCCGCCACGCACGCCAATTCGCCGGCACATACACCGGGCTATAAGGCCGTTTTTCGGCGGGGCCCAGCCAAAGGTCCCAGTTCAGTCCTTCGGGAACAGCCGGTGTGTCGGTGGGACGCACCATCGGACCGTTGCCGCCCCCAAACCAGACATGCGTCTCCCGCACGTCGCCAATGACGCCGCCCCAAACCAGTTCCACTGCCCGACGCAGCGCTCGGTCAGCGGATCCTTGGTTACCCATTTGAGTCACCACACGGTGCCGCGCGGCGGTTTCACGCATCACGCGCGCTTCATAAACGGTGCGAGTGAGCGGCTTCTCGCAGTACACATGCTTGCCGCGTTTCATGGCCGCCACCGCGGCCACGGCGTGGGTATGGTCGGGGGTCGCCACCAAGACCGCATCAATCTGCTTTTCCATCTCATCAAACATCTTGCGGAAATCCTGATAGGACTTCGCGTCGGGATGTTTCTGATAGATATCGCCGGCCCGCTTGGCATCCACATCGCACAATGCCACCAGGTTGTTGCCCATACGATGGAAGGCATCCAGGCTACCCCGCCCCTGCCCGCCCACTCCGATCCCGGCGATATTCAGCTTGCTGTTCGCCTCATAGGCAAACGCCAGTTTGCTGTTGCGCAGAATGAGCAACCCACCCCCGGCGGTGGCGGACTTGGAAAGGAAGCTGCGACGGTTGAGCATAGGTTTCATGGCTAATGGAAGGATGCGATTCGAATGATGATTCTCGAAACTAGCCAGCGACGTCAGAGCAGACAATGAAAATGAACGAGCAGGAGAGAAGCCAGGCTGAGAACGGGGCACTGAAATCGAATATGCCGCCCAGCAGACCAGTCAGATTCGGCTCCATGACAACATCCAACTCTTCCATTCTCAAAGTCGCCTGCGGCCTCGCTCTCCCGCTGATCGCCCTGATCGCCATCCAATCCCGCGGACTCATCGCGGCCGATGCCAAAAAGGAAGATCCCCAGCCACCCATCGTGGATCCGGGATCCCCTGGCCGCGCCCCATCCGACGCCATCATTTTATTTGATGGCAAAGATCTGTCTCAATTTCGGGGAGAGAAGAAGGCGGAACCGACTTGGAAGGTGCATGACGGAGTCATGGAAAGCACGCCTCCCGGAGGCATCTTCTCCAAGGAAGAGTTCGGGGACTGCCAGGTTCACCTGGAATTCGCGACTCCTTCCAACGTGCAGGGCGATGGACAAGGCCGGGGGAATAGCGGGGTCTACCTGATGGGCCGCTATGAGATTCAGGTCTTGGACAACTACAACAACAAGACCTACCCCAATGGTCAATGCGGCGCCTTCTATGGAAACAAAGCCCCGCTGGTGAATGCCTGTCGCCAGCCAGGCGAATGGCAAACCTACGACATCATCTTCCGTACGCCCAAGAAAGGGCCGGACGGCAAGATTGTGCCCGGCTCCTTCACCGTGCTCCACAATGGGATCCTCATCCAAGACCATACCCCCGTGGCGGGAGATCGAACCACCGCCTCCCCTCTCAATGGCCTGGTAGAAAAAGGTCCGCTCTATTTGCAGGATCACGGGAACCCCGTCCGCTTTCGCAACGTCTGGGTGCGAAAACTGACCGGAAGTTGAATCTGAAAATTTAGATCAGATTAGCTGGGGGTTTATCCTTCTTGGCCTTTGGTCTCGGCAGATGGAAATCGTGCATTTTTTTGCTGCAAGATTCTCCAAATCCGCTTCTATCCATCGCCTGGTTTGGACTCATGGCGATCAGACTTTGAAATGAAATTTGCAACGGTAGTCAGCTTGTGGGTGGTGACGGCGGCAGTGACAGCGAAGGCCGAGGAACCGAAATCGGGCAGCAAGGTGAGGCTGGAGATGGCCGGCATACGAACCGCCTTTTCCGCCACCCGAATCGACGAACATTTTTACCAGGCCGAGGCCTACGCCCGCTGGGCGCTGCCGGGACAGCTGGAATTCGGACGGGATTGGAGTCTCCGGGCCGGGATCGATGCTTCAGCAGGAATGCTCGGGCGGCTGTCCAAGGAAGACAAAGGCTTTGTAGGTTCGTTGGGTCCGGTCCTCATTCTGAACTGTGCGCGCATCCCCGTGGATCTGGTGATCGGTAGCTCCCCCACCATTCTCAGTCGCGACAGTTTCGATGGCGTTGATCTCGGCGTTCCGTTTCAGTTCACCAGTCATCTCGGGTTTAACGTGCATCTGAGCGATCGCTGGTCGCTATCCTATCGATTGCAGCACATGTCCAATGCTGGCATGGGCGACCGAAACCCCGGCCTCGATCTCCACTCGCTCGCGCTCAGCTTCAAGTTCTGAACCCTGCATCCTGTAGGAGCCGACGGGAGTGTTAGCGTGAGGCACGAGCGCCTCGCCTACCTCTACCTGAGTTCCATCCTGAGCCGAGAGGTCCTCATCGGGGGTAACCTTTCGTCTGTAACTGAACCAGGAGCCGTTGGCATCGCGAACCTGGCTTGTCCGGCAATGGTTACGGGTGCGAGGTCTCCGAGGTTTGGTTGATCACAAAATGACGCGGTCAAGCCCCGCGAACCCGCCGTTCAAGAACCTTGATTTGGCAGGTGGCAAGTAGCTAGGATGCTAGTGTCTCAGCAAGGATGCGCAAAACTCTTGATATCAATTATGAGCCTTTCTCGAAGCCAGCATCTTGCTAAGCCTGTCTGCAGCCTTCTCGCACTGACCCTCGCCGCCGTGCCGGTGCAAGGCCTTCAGTTCTTCCTCGATGTCTCCAGTTACTCCCAAGGGGCTGAACCGGTGGGATACGGGGTCGGCGTGTCCCTCGACGCCGCCCCAGATGACTTCGATGACCTGGTCGATGGTTATCAGCTCACCTCTCCGGATGGATCACTGACCCTGGTGGTCAGTATGGAATCCACCCATGGAGCGTTCGGACTTTTATTCACCTCCTTCGATCAAGCAGCCAGCTCGATGTTCGGAACGTGGACCATTTCTGAGACGGTGTTTGGCACACCGCTGGGAGAATACCCGTTCGAAGTAACGTCCGATGGCTTCTCTGAGGCGGACCTGCCCAGTGCAGCCCTCCTCTTCCCGGCTTTGGATGCCACCGGCATATCCGTCACTCCTACCCTACGGTTCACAGGGCCCGCCGAAGCGAATCAAATCGGGGTGAGCCTTCGTCCCGAGGTCGGATCCTATCCTGATGAAGGGTTCGTCCAGTTGCCCGGTTCCGCTGTTGAATACACCCCCACCTTCAACCTGCTGCCGGGTTTGAACCAGGTCTCCATCGCTTACAATCTCGCCGGTGCAGCGGCCCAAAAGGTTTTCATCGGGACGCCTGCCGGGCTGCGATGGCAGCCGAACTTCTCATCAGCGGCAGTGGCAAACTCCCAATTCGTGGTCAGCGAGAGTCAGACCGAGTTGCGGCTAAGCGGCCCCGAGCGGAAAGAAGGTCTACTCGAATGGAACTTTCCCACGGAGTCGCAGGCGCGCTACGATGTGGAACAGAAGGACGATGTCAACAGCCCGACGTGGCAACTGCTCCAGACGCTGATCGGAACCGGAGGAACGATGACCTTCTCGGTCTCGCCCGAACAAAGAGCTCGGTTCTTTCGAGTCACCAAGCGCTAGCCTGCACCTCCGTGGGGGAGCCGCTTGTCACGCTGTAGTCGAAAATGAAGGCGGAACGTGAGAAGGCCTCGGAACCGCAGAAGCCCCCGTGAGCAATAGCTGTTTCACCCGCTCTTCAGGATTGTAAATCCTACGAATCGGTTCACGATACCATCATTCCTATGCGTACCTGGAAATATCCGACTCTGCGGTGGACGGCGTGGATGATCGTGGTGCTTGGTTGGTGCGGACCTGCGCTGCCGCTTCGCGGCCAGGAGCGGGTGTTGATGTTCGATGCGCGAGCGGACCAAACCGGCTCCACGAACGGCGGCACGGCCATCTGGAGTTTCGAAACCAGCCGATGGCGCTGGTGGTTTCAGAATGTGTCGGAAGCCAATGTGTCTCCGGACGGCACTCGCGTGCTCTACGTGTTCAACAACAATGTCTTCCTCTCCGATGTCCGTGGTCGGAATCCTCGACTCTTCCGCGCCCGGTCCAGAGTTCCCGCCTGGTCACCCCGCGGAGATTTGGTGGCACTGCTCGATCTGGAAGGTGATTTGCTGGTGCTCACAGCCGAGGGAGCCGTGGTCAAGACGTTCCCGGACATCTATCGGTTTATGCCCTATCCGCGGCCGACCTGGTCACCAGACCAAACGGAGATCGGAATCACGGGGACGGCGTTCGTTGACGAAATCGGGTGCGAGTTCTTCGATCAACAGTACGAGGCCTGTCCGAGGAAGAGCCCAGTGGGTTCGGTTTTTGCATTGAATGTCGCCACTGGCGCGAAACGTCAGCTCTTCGACCCGTCGCATATCAGCGTGGAGGTGGGCAAATTCAAGGGGGGTCCGAACAACAACACCACCTACACGTCCTACGCGACCTCGAAAACCTCCTTCGTTGCTCCGGTGTGGTCGCCCGATGGAACTCAGATTGCTGGAAACTACGGAGTTATCCGCTGGCACACGTATCCCATGCCAGGCACCGGAATCACGACCGGATGGAAGTACCTCGAGCTCAACACCGGCTTGATTCCCTCCTCAGGGGGCCTTGCCGCCCCGGTCACCCAGCATCTGAATCCAAGCCCGTTCTTGGACACGACTCTCCGAACGAGTTGGCCCGGCGCGTGGGATGACGAAGGACGCCTCTATCTCACGCAAACCCGCAATTCAACCGATCCAGCGAGCCTGCAAGGCACGTTCGTGCGCGAGCGTGATGGCAGCATCAGACCGGTCAATGGGTTCGTCGCCAACAACATTCAGTATGCGCTGCTCAACACCAGCGGGGTGGCAATTCAGATCACCACTCCGAGCCTTCAATACGCCTCCGGCAAACGGTTTGAAGCCACCATCAAACTGAGCCTCCGGGAGACCACCGCACGGACCGTCGAATTTAAGGATGTCGTTCTGCGGGCGGAACAAACCAATGTGCTCCGGGTCAGTTCGATTCCTCTTCCCGGGCCGGTGCTCCTCACGCCAGGGGCGCCGGAACGCACCTTCACCATTCCAGTGGAGGCCGGAGAGCAAGGGGAATCGCGCCTGGTCAGTACCATCCTAGTGAAGGATGGCGCGGGCCAGGTCTCCACTGTCACGGCGCGACAGTCGGTCAAGGTCACTGTCCTCGGGGATCTTTGGATCAAGACCGCGGCGGAGAGTCGCCCCGCGTTCGGAGCGGACGACGTTTACCAGAAAACGCCTTCCGGCCGCCAAAGCCGCACGAATATAGTCGGTGCCGCCGGGATTTCTCAGTTTGATGTCCGCGTCCAAAATGACACCTTGTCGCCCCAATCCTATCGCATTGCCTCCACAGAGACGGGATCGAATGACTGGGTAGTGCTCTATTTTCTGGATACCAAAAACATCACCGCAGAAATCAGATCTCCCGTCGGTTATCTGCTACCCCCGCTGGCCCCAGGCAAGTTCCACTCCCTCGTCGTGGCAATGGCTCAGACCAACGTCGATCAACAATCCTATTTCCGCTCGCGACTGGCCTTGAGCAGTGAAAAGGAACCCGGAGAGATCCTCGATACCGTGCAGGCGAATTCCATCTCCGCAGCGAAATTGGTGGTCAACTCGGAGGCCGACCTTCCCGACAAGGATCCGACCGACTGCTGCTGCGATACCGGCCGTAAACTGCCGGACGGAACCCAGGAATGCACGCTGAGGGCGGCAATTCAGGTGGCGAACAATCTGGAGGGTGTGAAGGCGATCCAATTCGCCATCAAGGATGCGAATGGCGATCGTCTCGATCCAGCGATCATCGCTCCTAAAACCCCACTGCCCCCACTGACCTCGCAGACCATCATCGAAGGGTTCACCCAGAAGGACAAGGCCAACCGGAATCCATCCGTGGTGCTCTCCGGCGAAAACATCTCCCCGGCCCCGGTCGGACAGGATCAAACCGCCAGTGGTCTGGTGGTGGAAGCGGGCGGGTGCGTGATCGCCGGGTTGGTGATCCAATGGTTTCCCTCCTATGGACTGGAACTACATGGCAATGATGGGGCAGTCGTTCGCTGTTACATCGGCACCGACGTCACCGGAATGCTATCCCGAGCGAACGGGATTACTTCCGACGACTGGGAGAACTTCACCAAAGGTGGTGGAATTTTGGTCACGGGGGCTGGCAACCAGATCGGGGGCATCGATTCCGGCAACCTGATCGCCGGAACGGACAACGGCGCCCGGATTGTTGACACGGTGACTGCTGCGGAGTCCGAGGTTGATCCCGACGTGACGTTGTATTCTGGAACTGCGCTCATTTTGGCGGAAGGTGCCGACGAGACCATTGTCCAAGGCAACTATATCGGTGTCGCTGCGAATGGCACGGATAGCACATCGGATTCCGGTGGGCTCATGATGATAGGGATTTTCGTTCAATCCAACGGCAACTGGATAGGTGACTCTGCGGAGAATCCGAAGGGAATGAACATCGTCTGCAACAGCCTCGTTGGGATAGCGGTTTCAGGGCAGGACAATCGTGTCCTGGGAAACCAGATTGGCGTGGGTTTCGATGGCGGCAACCTGGGAAATGAGGTGGGGATCTCCGTCGAAGGACTGGGAAATCAAATTGGTGCGCAGGGCGCAGGCAATTTACTGATGTTCAACGGCTACGGGATTAGCTGCCGGGATGCTCAAGAGCTGACTATCGAGGAGAACTCCATTGGTGACACCGAGAAGTATCAATTCTCGCCGGGGAACCGGAACCAGTATGTGGGCATTGTAGTCAATAGCGGCAGCGACGGCGCCCTGATCCGCCGGAACCTCATCAGCCACCAACTCTTCGAAGGCATCCGCGTGGGAGGGAATGGTGAGCCGGTCGATGGCCTCGATATCGTCGACAATGAGATTTCCTGGAACGGACGCGCAGGCGAACCAGCGTCTCGCATGGCGGCGGTGCATATTGTTTCAGGCCTAGGAAATGCCATCAGTAGGAATGACCTAATTGACAATACCGGTTTTGCGATTTCTCTGCGCGGTGTCGGCAACGAGGATGGGAGCCTCAGCGCTACCAACGACGAGGGAGACCTGGACGACGGCCCCAACACGTTGCTGAATTTCCCAACCTTGGAGGCGGCGGTGCTCTCCGGGTCGCACCTGGCATTGACCGGGCAGCTGAGCGCGACGAGAGATCCAGTGGAGATGCGGATCGAAATCTACGTGGGTCGAACCGGAACATCTAATCCCGAGAATTTCTTTGGAAGCATCGAGGTACCCACGTCTCCCGACCGTCCCACGCCCTTCGTAGCCCGACATACCGGCGATTTATCCGCCGGACAATACATCTCAACCATCGCCATCGATCCCGATGGCAACACCTCAGAGGTTTCACCGAGCGTGATGGTCCAGGGTCCGACCGATGAGGAGCAGGACGGCGCGAGCGATGACGTGGAGAACCAGGTACCGTCCCCGAGCTCACCCTCGCCCGCACCATTGGCCCTGCAGGTCGCCCTGGCGGATGTCACGATCGCGAAGGGGGACGGCGACGGGGATGGGCGTTTGGATTCTCAGCAAGCCAATGTGGTTTCGCTGCCTGGCCTCAGCGGAGACTGGATCACGCTGTCCGCCAGAGCCGAGCTCGCATTCAGAGGGGTTGCACCGCTGAGACTTCCCCACTCTGGACAGCTTCCCTCAGGGTATTCCTTCCCGATCGGGGCTCTTCAAGTCGGGGTCCGCGGGCTGTCTCCGGGAAGTGACGTGGTGCTGACGAACCGAATCCATTCGCCGGTGTCCTGCTCCACCGTATTCGCATTCGGCCCAACCTCGACGGATCCCCAGCCGCATTGGTACGAGTTGCCGTCCGGATCCGTGTCCATCTCGGCGGGGGAGGGCATTAAGTTCCTGGTGACCGTGCGAGATGGGGGAATGGGTGATCATGACCTGAAAGTCGATGGAGCGATCTTAACCCTGCTCGCTCCAGCCTACCGGCTGCCACCACCACCGAGGCTGGAGTTACTGGAATCGCGCGTGGATCCCGTCAGTCGGTTGACCGTTGCCACAGGGCCCCTGGGCGCGCCAACTCTCGAAACGAACACGGTGCCTTTGGTGAGTCTCGCATTAGGATGGCCGGATGTCGGTTCAAACTATGTGCTGGAGTTTACGGACAGTCTTTCGAACACCAACCTCTGGCGTCCAGTCAGACAGCTCCCCGTGCTGCAGAATCAGCAATGGGTTCTGACCAACCGTTCCCTTGATCGAGTCAGGCACTATCGTCTACGGAAGCAGAACTGACCCATCCCCCCTGTAGCCCAATCCATGCAGTACGACTGCATGCGGTTGCGCAGCAGGTTTTTGCGAAAACCGAGGCGTGAGGAGCGAGCGTATTGCACTAAATACGTAAGCGACGAAGAACGAAGGAGAAGTCCAAGAAGGCTTGGGCCGCTCCCTATGTAGCGGGTTGTGTCTAGCGAGGGCATTTGGCCCCGCCCGCATCCCCTTCCCTCCTTCGTCAACGAAGGGGGAAAGGCAGGTCCTTAGGGCTTCGGCACGAAAGTCAGGTCGAGTTGCTGGACCGTTGGATTCTTCTCGGGGGTCAGGGTAAAATGAACATGAATGTGACCATTCTCGCCGATCATCTTGAAGGTGCCTCGCAGTTGATTCTCGGGCACGATTGGTTGGATGGAGAGAATCTTACCGAGCTTGCCCAGAACATCGCGGGAAACCGCCATTCGATCCGCTCGAGCTTGATCCAGGAAGAAATTCTCCGCGACAATCTCTCCCTCCAGCTTGGGGTGCCAATGAGTGATCATCTCGGCGACCTGGGTCGCTCGTGTCTGAAGCAGACCTGGAGCCACAACGCTCCGCGGCTTTAGTTCCGCACGCTCGACCAGAAGATTCAGCGCCTTACTGCACGCCCGCGCAGCGGGAGCATAGGTGCGATTCGCAAAGGCGTACACCCCTACCCCATAGTCAGGGAGAAATCGGAAATGGCTGCCGTAGCCAGGCAAGCCTCCCGTGTGGGCCAAGGTCACGAGCTTGCGGCTATCGATCGACCAGCCTAAACCGTTGCCGTAAAAACCAACGCTGGGATTCGGTGTGACGCCGTCCAGCAGCGTCTCCTGGGCACCTACTCGAGAAACCACATAGGGCTTCTGCATTTCGCGAACAGTGGACCGTCGGATCGGTCCTAGCTCAGCGCCATCCCGGGCTGGCCAGGCGTCCAAGTGAAAGCGCATGTATTTGGCAAAATCGTTGAGCGTTGTAATCAGCCCGCCACACGCGGCGCCTTCACCATCGTGCAAGATAGGCTCGGGTATCCAGGCGTTGTGCTCCCAACGGTAGCCCTGGGCCAAGGCATCCGGGGGAACATCTGCAAACTCCCACCAGGTGTTGGTCATGCCCAACGGTCGCAGCAACCGGGTGTTGATGTATTTCTGAAAAGACATCCCGGAGGCTTTCGCGATGACCTGACCAAGCAGCACATAGCCCAGATTGCTATACTCATACTCCTGTCCGGGAGGGTTAGAGAACGACAAGCCGCCGCGGACGAACGTGCGCAGCGCCTCCTGGGAAATTTCGAGCTGCCGATCGCCCCAAGGATTGTCCTCCGGCAAGCCGGTGGTCATGGTCATGAGATTCCGGATGGTGATCCTCGGGGAATCCGTCGTCGGTAGTTGAACCTTTCGCAGCTCGGGCAGATACTTTTCAACCGCATCATCCAGCCCCAGCTTACGATCGTCGCGCAGGCGAAAGACCGCGAGACAGACGAAGCTTTTCGACATCGATGCGATGCGAAATCCCGTGTCCGGGCCACACTTGATCTTGCGTTCCAGGTTGGCTAGTCCGAGCTCGGCGTGGTGGATGAGCTCGCCATCGACCACCACGCCGTACACCACGCCCGGAAGGTGTTCCGTCTTCGAGAAAGAGCTAAACCATTCATCGATCTCGGGCAACACGACTCGAATTTTTTGCAGCCGTTGAGGATCGGTGAAACGGGGCTGCACGTAAGAAGCGGGCGAAGCGCCGACACACCGCATTTGGATCGCTGCAGCCATCCAAATGCAGGTAAAACCAAGACTGAACATGTGACCGAACCAGTGCAATGGGTGAACAGCTAAGCGTCGGCGAAGTATGTCGGTTGCCATGTGCGGAATACTCCTGCCTGGCCACCGAAAGTCAACGAATCAGGGAAGCTACAGAGCTTTACCGTGGACGGGCTAGAAAACCACAGGCTCGGAGGTATGGAGTTCCCACTTTAGCCAATCCATGCAGTAGGGCGGCATGGATTGGGCTTTAGTGGGGGTCGCGTGCGCCATGCCCCGTAGGGTGAGAGCTTACCGGGGGGGCTAGAAAAACCTCAGGCTCGGAGGCATGGAGTTCCCACTTCAGTGGGGGCCGCGTGCGCCATGACCCGTGGGGTGAGAGCTTACCGGGGGGGCCGAGTAGAAAACTTCGGGCTCGCTTCTGCATACGTCGCCCTTTCCGCCTGAAGCCCAATCCATGCAGTTGGAGTCGCGTTCGCTCATGGAGATGCCCCTAGGTTTAGCCAGTTGGGTTCGAG